>NZ_JACDCU010000003.1 GCF_013817365.1 Methylibium sp.
TTGTTCTCGATGCCTTGCGCTTCGGTGTTGGAGAAAGGCAGGTTGTTCGGGTCCTGACAAACCCGGAAGGCCTTGCGCGCGGGCGGCGCGTCTTGCGCGGCAGCGGGCGCGACCAGGCCGACCGAAAAGGCCATCGCAAGGGTGCCGGCGGCCAGCCCGGCGACGGTCAAGGTCATTGGATCTCCGCCACTTTGGCGCGGGTGATCGCACCGTCGGAGCGGCCTTTGAGGTAGGCGTAGAGGTGGTCGATGTTGTCCATCACCTGCTTGCTGTTGCCGAAGCTCTGCATGCCCTTTTGCAGGCGACCGTCGCGCACGACCGTCACGAAGTCTTCTTTGCTCAGCACCTTCAGGCTGGCGATCAGCGAGGGGCCGACCATGCCTTCCTGGTTGGCGCCGTGGCAGCGGTCGCAGGCAGCGGCGCGCCAAGTGCGAAAACCCTGCATGGTGTTGGCATCGACCTTGTAGCCGTCGACGACCTTGTAGAGCGGCTCTTTGGCATCTTGCGCCTGAGCGAATGAAACGCCCGCGCACAGGGCCAGGCTCAGGAGGGGGAGGCGAAACATCATGATGGAAATGGTCCGTTTCAATGAAAGGGGGATGGCGCCCGTTGAGGTCCACCATCCCCGGAAAGCCCAGCCGCTTTGCACGGCTGGCTTGGATCGAAAAACTTACTCCGGCAATGCCCAGACCGTCAAAGAGCCGCCGAGTTCCGTGTACTGGTTCAGTTCACGGTAGCCGCCCACGGCGCCCAGACCGTCGGTGTCCTTCTCGAGGCCAGCCGCCATGCCGATACCGGCCCAGCCGCCGATGCCCGAGAACGTGCCCAGGTACTGCTTGCCCTTGTGCTCGTACGTGAACATGTTGCCAATGATTCCGGACGGGGTCTTGAAGCGATACAGCTCCTTGGTGATGTCCTTGGCATCGACGCACTTGAAGTGGCCTTCGAGCGTGCCGTAGCAAGACAGACCGCCCGCCGTGTTGAGCACGCCGCTCCACACCGAGAACTTCTCGGCCTTGCTCTGCACGATCTTGCCTGTGCCTGCGTCCCAGGTGATGAAGTTGCCCATGCCGCCATGGCTTCCCGGTGCCGGGAACATGGACAACGTGGCGCCGACGTACGGCTGGCCTGCGGTGTATTCGACCTTGAACGGCTCGTAGTCCATGCAGACGTGGTTCGTCGGCACGTAGAAGAGCTTGGTGTTCGGATCGAACGAGGCCGGCTGCTGGTCCTTCGTGCCCAACGCCGCCGGGCAGATGCCCTTGGTGTTGACGTCAGGACCGTTCTGCGCGGTCGAGTACTGCTTCACCACTTGCGGGCGGCCCGTCTTCATGTCGACGTGCGTGGCCCAGTTCACCTTCGGGTCGAACTTCTCGGCCACGAGCAACGCACCGGAGATGCGGTCCATGGTGTAGCCGAAGCCGTTGCGGTCGAAGTGCACCAGCGCCTTGGTGGGCTTGCCCTTGACGTTGATGTCCGCCAGGATCATCTCGTTGATGCCGTCGAAGTCCCACTCGTCGAACGGGGTCATCTGGTAGACCCACTTGGCCATGCCGGTGTCGACGTCGCGGGCGAAGATGGTCATCGTCCACTTGTTATCGCCCGGACGCTGCGAGGGATTCCAGGTGGAGGGGTTGCCGGTGCCGTAATAAACGAGATTGGGCGCCTTGTCGTAGCTGAACCAGCCCCAGGTGGTGCCGCCGCCGATCTTCCACTGATCGCCCTTCCAGGTCTTCAGCGAAGAATCCTTGCCGACCGGCTTCATCTGGCCGTCGGTCCAGGTCATGGTCTTTTCCGGATCCATCAGCATCTCGGCGTCGGGGCCGACGCTGTAGCCCTTCCAGGCCAGCTTGCCGTCCGAGAGGTTGTAGGCGGCCAGGAAGCCGCGCACGCCCCACTCACCGCCGGAGATGCCGGTGATGACCTTGTCCTTGAAGACGTGCGGCGCGTTGGTGTTCACGGCGCCGAGCTTCGGATCGCCGTTCTTCACGCTCCACAGGACCTTGCCTGTCTTGGCGTCCATCGCCACGAGCATGGAGTCGGCCTGCTGCAGGATGATCTTGCCTTCGGCATACGCCAGACCGCGGTTGACGGTGTCGCAGCACATCTGCGGAATCACGGCCGGATCTTGCTTGGGCTCGTACTTCCAGACGATCTTCTGGGTGTTCAGGTCGAGCGCGAAGACCTTGTTGGGGAAGGGCGAATGCAGGTACATCATGTCGCCGATCACGAGGGGCGAGCCCTCGTGGCCGCGCAGCACGCCGGTGGAGAAGGTCCACGCGACCTGCAGCTTGCCGACGTTCTTGGTGTTGATCTGGTCCAGCTTGCTGTAGCGCTGGTTGTACATGTCGCCGGCCTGCACGGCCCAGTTCTTGGAATTGGCGATGTTCTTCTCGACATCGGCATTGGCGTGCACCAGCATAGGCGCTGCCAGCAATGCCAATCCGAGAGGGCTCATCAAGCGCCAACCCGATTGCTTAGACACTTTCATCGTCGTCTCCGTAGTAGGAATGGATGGGTACAGCTTTGGGTTTGCTCCTTAGCGCTCCCCACCGTGTTTGTATTCCCCGTCAGGCGCGTCTGATACCTAGGACAGACCCTGTCCGCCCGCGACCGGCCTCGGGCGCCTGACTCAGATTGAGACAAACCTAAGGGATTGCCCGGCCGGCCCGACTTCTACAATTCCGGGCTTCCCGTCTTTCAGGCTCGTTGCGATGACCTCTCCGCCCGAAAACCGCCGTCAATCGCCGCCGCTGCTCGAAAGCCGGCTTCAATCGCTGCCGTTGATCGCGCGCGGCAAGGTTCGCGACAACTACGCCGTCGGCGCGGACCGCCTGCTGATGGTCGCGTCCGACCGGCTGAGCGCTTTCGACGTGGTGATGGCCGAGCCGATCCCGGACAAGGGCGAACTGCTTACGCGCATGGCGCTGTTCTGGTTCGAGCGGCTGGGCGGCATCGTTCCCAACCACCTGACGGGCGAGGCGCCCGAAAGCGTGGTCGGCGAGTCGGAACGCGACCAGATTCGTGGCCGCTCGATGCTGGTCAAGCGCTTGCGGCCCCTGCCGGTCGAGGCGGTGGTGCGCGGCTATCTGGCGGGCTCGGGCTGGACGGAGTACCAGGCCGGCGGTGCCGTGTGCGGCGTGAAGCTTGCCGCGGGCCTGCGCAATGCCGACAAGCTGCCCGCGCCGATCTTCACGCCCGCCACCAAGGCCGAGAGCGGCGCCCACGACGAGAACATTTCCTTCGAGCGCATGGTGCAGATCGTCGGCGCGCCGCTGGCCGATCAGGTGCGCCGCACCTCCATCCTGCTGTACGAGACCGCTGCCGCGTTTGCGCTCGGCAAAGGGATCATCATCGCCGACACCAAGTTCGAGTTCGGCCTCGACGAGGCGGGCACGCTGATCCTGATGGACGAGGTGCTCACGCCCGATTCATCGCGTTTCTGGCCGGTTGAAGGCTATGCGCCGGGCGGCAATCCACCGAGCTACGACAAGCAGTTCGTGCGCGATTGGCTCGAGCAGGTGCGCATCGATGGCCGGCCTTGGAACAAGAAGGCCCCGGCGCCGGCATTGCCGAGCGACGTGGTCGAGAAGACGGCGCTCAAGTACCGTGAGGCGTTCGAGCGGCTCACTGGTTAGAACAGCACCATGCTGAGCTTGCGCCGATAAGCATCCACCACGGGGTCGCTGGCGACTGCAGCAGAGCGCCCGGCGATCTCGAGCGTGCCTTTGGCCTCGGCGGCGGCCGGCTTGGGCAGCGGCTTGGTCAGGATCTCGAGCACGGCCACGTAAAGCTTGCGGGCACGCTCCTCGCCCCAGGCCTTGTCGCGCATGAGGATCTCGAGCAGCTCGTCCATCGCCTCGGTGTAGCGCTGCTCGGCCACATGACGCTGCGCGAGTTCGAAGCGCGCCGCGAAGTCGCGCTTGTTGGCAGCGAGGGCGGCGTTCAGCGCATCCAGCGGCCGCGCATGCACAGCAGCTTCGCAGGCTTCGAGCCACAGGCCGAGCGCCGCGGCTCGCACGTCGACGATGGCCTTGGGCACCAGCGGCTCGTAGATGCGCCGCGCATCGTCGGTGCGGCCGGCTTCGAGGAGACGCTTGACATAGTCGGCTCGGATCGCATCGTCGCCCGGCGCCAGCGCGAGCGCCTCGGAGAGCTTGGCGAGCGCGGCTTCGGGATCGCCGCCGGCGGCCAGTTGTTCGGCCTCCTGCACTTCTTCCTCGGCGGCGAGTGCTTCGGTGCTCGGCACGTGCTTGTCGAGGAACGCGCGGATCTGGGCTTCGGGCAGCGCGCCGACGAAGCCGTCGACCGGCTGCCCGCCGAGGAACATCACGCAAAACGGGATCGAACGCACCCCGAAGGCTTGGCTCAACTGGCCGGCGATTTCGGGCTGCGCTTCGCTGTCGAGCTTGGCCAGGGTGAAGCGCCCGGCGTAAGCCACTTCCAGCTTCTCGAGCATCGGCCCGAGCGTCTTGCACGGTCCGCACCACGGCGCCCAGATGTCGAGCAGCACCGGCTGCTTCAGCGAGGCGGTGATCAGGTCGGATTCGAAGTTTTGAAGGGTGATGTCGATCATGGTCTTGAGAATGAGTACCGGCTCGGCGAGCCCCGTACGTCGCCTGCACGCCGCCTACAATTTGCGGCTTTCCTGTCGAGAACCGGAGCGGCCGTGAGCGCAGCGATTCCCCTGATCGGCGTGGTGATGGGCTCCAGCAGCGACTGGGAGGTCATGAGCCACGCAGCCGACATTCTCACCGAGTTCGGCGTGCCCTTCGAGGCGCAGGTGGTCTCGGCGCACCGCATGCCCGACGACATGTTCCGCTACGCCGAAGGCGCCCGCGAGCGCGGGCTCGCCGCCATCATCGCCGGCGCCGGCGGCGCCGCGCATCTGCCCGGCATGCTGGCCGCCAAGACGTCCGTACCGGTGCTCGGCGTGCCGGTGCCTTCCAAGCATCTGCAGGGTGTCGATTCGCTGCACAGCATCGTGCAGATGCCGCGCGGCGTGCCGGTGGCCACCTTCGCGATCGGTGCGGCCGGCGCGGCCAACGCGGCGCTGTTCGCGGTGGCGCTGCTGGCCCATGCCGATGCTGCGCTGCGCGAGCGGCTCGATGCGTTTCGCGCCCGGCAGACCGAAGCCGCGCGGGCAATGACCGTCGGCTTGGCGGCGCCGGCGCGCCAGCAAGGCTGACGATGAGCCATCACAAGACCATCCTTCCCGCCCTCAGCGGCGCCGGCGCGCAGGCCACCACGCTCGGCGTCATGGGCGGCGGCCAGCTCGGCCGCATGTTCGTGCAGGCGGCGCAGCGGCTGGGTTACTTCACGGCGGTGCTCGACCCTGATGTCGCCAGCCCCGCCGGCCTGGTGTCGCACGTGCACGTACAAACAGACTACCTCGACGAGCAGGGCCTGGCGCAGATGCTGCAACGCTGCGCTGCCATCACCACCGAGTTCGAGAACGTGCCGGCCGGCGCGCTCTACACACTGGGCGCGCACCTGCCGGCCGCGCCGGGCGCCGACGCAGTGGCGATCTGCCAGAACCGCGCCGCCGAAAAACTGCACTTTCGCCGCTGCGACGTGGCTTGCGCGCCGCATGCGGTGATCGAGACGGCCGAGCAGTTCGCCACTGTCGATGACGCGCTGCTGCCCGGCATTCTGAAAACGATCAGCCTCGGCTACGACGGCAAGGGCCAGATGCGCGTTCGAACGCGCGACGAACTGGCTGCTGCGTGGCGGGAGTTGGGCGGCACGCCGTGCGTGCTCGAGAAACTGCTGCCGCTGGCTTTCGAGGTGAGCGTGATCCTGGCACGCGGTGCCAGTGAGGACGTTGTGCTGCTCCCGGTCCAGCGCAACCTGCACCGGGACGGCGTCCTGGCGGTCACCGAAGTGCCGGCGCCGGGCGTGAGCGAGGCGCTCGCGGCGCAGGCGGGCGAGGCAGCCACGCGCATTGCCGCCGGCCTGAACTACGTCGGTGTGCTGTGCGTCGAGTTCTTCGTGCTCGAAGACGGCACGTTGGTCGCCAACGAGATGGCGCCGCGGCCGCACAACTCCGGCCACTACAGCCTCGACGCCTGCGACGTGTCGCAGTTCGAGTTGCAGGTGCGCTGCATGACCGGGCTGCCGCTCACCGCGCCGCGCCTGCATTCGGCCGCGGTCATGCTCAACCTGCTCGGCGACCTGTGGTTCGACGCACAGGGGCGTGAGCGCACGCCGCCGTGGGCCGAGGTGCTGGCGTTGCCCGGTGCTCACCTGCACCTGTACGGCAAGAGCGGCGCGCGGCCCGCCCGCAAGATGGGCCACCTGACGGTGACCGCTGCAACGTTCGAGGCGGCGCGCGCGGTGGCGCTCGAAGCCGCGGCGCTGCTAGGACTGCCGGCGTTCTGACCGGCCCGCGATGACAAGGCTGGACGGCACCGTGCCGCAAGCTGCCGCGCAGGCCGCCCGGCGGCTCGCAGAGGGTGAACTGGTCGCCTTCGCGACCGAGACGGTCTACGGCCTCGGCGCGCGCGCCGACGACGATGCGGCCGTCGCGAAGATCTTCCATGCAAAGGGCCGGCCGGCCGACCATCCGCTGATCGTGCACGTGACGAACATCCCTGCCGCCGCTGCGTTCTGCGATGCCCTGCCGCCGCTCGCCCAGCGGCTGATGACGACGTTCTGGCCGGGGCCGCTGACGGTCATCGTCGCCCGCCGCCGCGGCGTGGCCGAAGCTGCGGCCGGCGGCCACGCCACCATCGGTCTTCGCGCACCGGCCCATCCGCTGGCCCAGGCGCTGCTCGCCGAAGCGGCGGCGCTCGGCGTACCGGGCATCGCAGCGCCGAGCGCCAACCGCTACGGCCGCATCAGCCCGACCCGCGCCGCGCATGTTCGAAGCGAGTTCGCCGATGTGTTGCCGGATCTGTGCGTGCTCGACGGCGGCGACTGTGCCGTCGGCATCGAGTCGAGCATCATCGATTGCTCGCGCGGCCATGCCGTTTTGCTGCGATCCGGCGTGCTGACCCGTGCGCAACTCGAGGCTGCGGCGGGCGAGCCGCTGCGCGAAGCCGACGCCTCGGCGCCGCGTGCTTCAGGCACCCTGGCCTCGCACTACGCGCCGCGCGCCACGCTGCGGCTGATGTCCGGCGCCGCGCTGCGCAGCGCGCTCGAGGTGCTGCCGCTCGAAGCCCTGCCCGCCTCGAGCCCACGCAGGCTGGCGGTATATTCTCGCAGCACCCTGCCGCCGCGTCTGGCGGGTCGGCGCATGCCGGACGATGCCGCGGCTGCGGCGCATGAACTCTTTGCAGTGCTGCGCTCGTTCGACGACGAAGGCGTGCAGCTCATCTGGGTCGAGGAGCCGCCGCCCGATGCCGCCTGGGACGGCGTGCGCGACCGGCTGCGGCGTGCCGCCACGCGCTGAAGCGCTTCCTTCTCCCTTCGCCTTTTCGCTTCCTGGAGCA
The DNA here is from genome assembly GCF_013817365.1 of Methylibium sp. Taxonomy (GTDB): domain Bacteria; phylum Pseudomonadota; class Gammaproteobacteria; order Burkholderiales; family Burkholderiaceae_C; genus Methylibium. The sequence continues at coordinate 7,434 of NZ_JACDCU010000003.1, forward strand.
CGCATGACTGTTGGCACTTTTTCCGTTCGCGGCACGGGCCGCCTGATGCCGCCGACGGCGTGGCGCGCCGCGGCGAGCGCCGTGCTGCTCGCACTGGCCGGTTGCGGCGGCGGCGACACCGTCGACGACTTCTCGCCGCGGCGGCTGCTGGTGCTGGGCGACGAGACGAGCGTGATCACGGCCGACGGGCTCAAGTACAGCGTCAATGCGCTCGATCCCGTGGCGCCGGCCCCTGCGCCGGGGGCCTCGGCGCCGACGGGGGTAGACAACCCTCCCGCAGGCCCGATCGATTGCCGTGCGAACCGCCTGTGGATCCAGGTGATCGCCGAGGAGTACGGCTTCGGCTTCGAGGAGTGCAACAGCGATCCTGCCGGCACGCCGCAGCGAGGCATCATTTATGCGACGGTCGGCGCGCGGGTGGCCGACATCGCGGCTCAGGTCGGCGCCCACGAGGCCAGCAGCAGCTTCACGTCGTCCGATCTGGTGACCGTGTTCGTCGGCCAGCACGACATCCTCGACATCTACGCGAGCGTGACGGCTGCCGATCAATGCCGATACGCCGTGGCCGACCCCGATCGCTCGGGCGTGGCCGCGCGTTCCGCGCGCGAGCGGGGCGCGGCGCTGGGCCGGCAGATCAACGCCATCGCGCGCAACGGCGACGGAGGCAGGGTGCTTTTCGTGACCGTGCCGAATCAGGGGGCGACGCCTTTCGCGAGGCAGCAGCCGACCGACTTCAACCGCCGTGACTGCCTGCACAACCTGACCGATGCCTTCAACGCCGGCTTGCGCACCGACGTCGTCGCAGACGGGCGGCAGGTCGGGCTGGTGGCCATCGACGAGCAGGTGGAACTGATCCTCGACGACAACGATCGCTTCGGCTTCGACGATGCGAACGTGACCGACGCGACGTGCAGACCCGAAACTCCCTTGCCCAACTGCACCACCGGCACGCTGAAGTACGCCGCCAGCAGCGACGACTACCTGTGGGCCGACGATCTGCATTTCGGCCCCGAACTGCACGATCTGCTTGGCGACCTGGCGACTTCGCGGGTGCGCAACAACCCGTTCTGATCCGGAGGTTGCCAGGCGCGGGCAGCGTTTGTTGCCGCAGCGACCTGCCGGGTTTCTCCGCTGCGAAGCGTGCCGGAGCGCCGCCTACAGTCGGCGCTCCCCGGCGGCCACACTCGAGGGCCGACTGCGCACATCACAAGGACGCCGCACGATGAACAAGACCTTGCGCCGCTGCGGCGTTTCACTCGCGATGGCGAGCCTGCTGGTGGCCTGTGGCGGCGGCAGTGACGACGACGATTATTCAAGGGTCGTCAACTTCGGCGACAGCCTCAGCGACGCCGGCACCTACCAGGTAACGGAGGTGGCGGCGAGCGGCGGCGGTCGCTTCACGGTCAACGGACCCGACGTGCGGCTGTGGACCGATCTGTTGGCCGGGGAAGTGGGTGCGGCGGCGCCTTGCCCGGCGGAAAAAGGGCTCAACAGCGACCCTGCCGTCCTCACACCGGTCATGCCGCCCATTCCTCAACCCGATTGCTACAACTATGCGCAAGGCGGCTCGCGCGTGACGGAGCCGATCGGGCCCAACAACCGTGCCTTGCAGCCGATTGCGCCGAGCGGTGCGCTGGGTCACCTCACCGTGCCGCTGGTGACCCAGGTGTCGCGTCATCTCGCCAAAGGCAACGGCCGCTTCGGCGACGACGAACTGGTCACCGTGCTGGCCGGCGGCAATGATCTGTTCATCAACCTTGCGGCGGTCGATGCCGCCGCGATGCAGCCCGGGGCGACGCAACAATCGGTCGATGCGGCCGTTCAGGCGGCACTCGTGGCCATGGGTAATGCCGGCGCGCAGCTGGCGACGCTGATCGAGGAGCAAATGGTCGCCAAGGGCGCCGAGCGGGTCGTGCTGGTCAACCTGCCGGACGCCAGCCTGACGCCGAGCGCACGCGAGGAGAGCCCGCAGACGCAAGCGCTCATCCGGCAGATGACGACGACCTTCAACACGCAACTCCAAGCCGGCGTGAACGGCGTGAACGAGGTGTTGGTGGTCGATGCCTTTGCTCAAAGCCAGGACGAGGCCGCCAATCCCGGGCGCTACGAGCTCGACAACGTGAGCGACGGAGCCTGCACGTCCTCACTGGGCTCATGGAACTGCACCCAGGCCACGCTCATTGCGGGCGACACGTCTCGCTACCTGTTTGCCGACGACGTGCATCCCACGCCGTACGGCCATTTCCTGATCGCCGACGCAGTGCTCACCGCCCTGGCTCGGCGCGGCTGGCTCTGAGCCGACGGCGCTTTTCACCGCGGGCCGCACGTTTCTCGCCCCCGCCACTTGAGCGCCAGGATCACGAGCGCCAGGCCGAGCGTCACGCTGTTGGCCAGCACCATCGGCCACGAACGCAGCGCCAGGCCGTAGACGAGCCACAGCGCGATGCCCAGCGTGAAGCTGACGTACATGCCCAGCGACACGCCGGCCAGATCGCGCGTTCGCCAGGCCAGCCAAGCCTGCGGCACGAAGGCCGCGGTGGTCAGCAGCGCGGCGGCATAGCCGACCCATTCCCAGGAAAAAACGACGGCCGGCGGGCTCATTGGAGCACCCTGCGCGCGACGCGCGGTTCCGTCGAACGGGAGCACGAGGGGCGGCCCGGCGTGTTCACGGCGAGCCCTCCTGCGCCGTCCAGTCGAGCAGCGCATCGAGCACCGGCCGCCCGGCATTGGCGTTCGGATGGTTCAGGATGGCGACGAAGACATAGCGACGCCCCGAGGTGCCGATCACATAGCCGGCCAGGCCGGCGGCGTCGCGCAGCGAGCCGGTCTTGAGGTGGGCACGGCCCAGGGCGGAGCCCCAGATCCGGCCCGGCCGTCTCGCGGTGCCGTCCACGCCCGTCAGGGGCAGCGAACTGCTCAGCTCCGGCATCAAGGGACTGGCCCACAGCGCCTGCAGCCAGGCGCCCAGGCAGCGCGCGCTGCTGCGCGAACTTCGCGAAAGGCCCGAGCCGTTGTCGATCATCACCTCGGCCTGCGTGCAAGCGGTGCGCTCGCGCACGTGCTGGCTCACGGCGGCGCGCGCGGCTTGGGCGGTGTCGAGCGGCACGGCGGGGAAGGGTGCTGCGCTGGCGGCGTTCTGTTGAATCTGCGGCCCGCCCGGCGGCGGCAAGACGATCGGCAGCGCGGGGGCCGACATGGCCGCGGAGGCCGATGCCAAGGCGGGTGCCCCCTGCGGCAACTGAGGTGTGGCTGCCTCGAGCCCCAGGCTGAGGAAGAGCTGCTGAGCCATCACGTTGTTGCTGAACTTGTTGATGTCCCGAACCACCGAAGCCAGCGGCGGCGAGGCGAATTCGAACAGCAGCGCGGCTTCGGGCGCTGTCACGCCTTCGCGCACCCGGCCGCCGAGCCGGCCGCCCATTTCGCGCCACAGCGCCTCGACCAGGCGGGCGTTGTAGCTGGCCGGGTCGGCGTAGGCCAGCGACCAGCTCTTCTCGCCGCAGGCGACCGGGTAGCTGCCCGAAAACCTCAGCCGCGCGGGGTCGCTGAAATCGGCCTTCAGCGCGCCCCGCCAGTTCCCGCAGTCGTTCGACGTCAGCGGCACGCTGGCATCGATCCGCACGCCGGCAAGCGCGACATCGGAATGGATGCGAGCGACCTTGCGCGGCACGTCGGGCACGAAGCCCAGCGTGATCGACTTGAGGTTGAGCATCAGCGCGTCGGGCTGTACGTTGTAGGGCCGCAGCGCGTCGCCGTCGAAATCGGCCGGGTCGCCGGGCCGGTGATTGAACGCGCTGCCATCGAGCACGATGTCGCCGCGCACCTCGCGCACGCCGCGTTGCTGAAGCTGGCGCAGCAGCAGCCACAGGCGCTCGATCACCAGCGTCGGATCGCCGCGGCCCTGGATCACCAGGTCGCCGTGCAGCACGCCGCGGGCGTCGATCCGCCCGGCCGCGAGCACCGGGGTGGCCCAGGTCCAGGCCGGGCCGAGAAGTTCTAGCGCCGCGCCGGTGCTGTAGAGCTTCATCAGCGAAGCCGGATTCACCGCTTCCCGGGCGCGCCAGGTGAGACGCGGCGCCTGGTTCCCTGGCGGCCCGACTTCGGCAACCCATGCGACCAGGGCTTCGGGCGGGAGGCGGGCGGCGGCCAGCGCCATCTGCACGGAGATCGGCAGCGGGTCGTCGGCGGCGACTGCCCCGCTGATGAAAACGCCCAGCAGCCAGCAGGCGGAAAGACGGCGCAACAGGCGTGAACGACTCATCGCAACCATGATAAGTGGCACTTGCGGCGCGGCCGCTGCAACCACGCCGCTAGACTCGGTGCATGGCCTTTTCCAGCGAGATCGTCGGCGCATACGGCCTCGGGCGAAAGTCGCTGAGAGGCAGCGCGCCCCAGCCTGCGCAAGGCCGCTTTGTTCGCTTGCCGAGCCTGGGCAGCCGGGCCGTCGGACCGGTACGTCAATGACTGCCCGCCTGCTCGTCCTCGACGCCGCGACCGAGACCCTGCACCTCGGGCTCACGGTGGACGGCCGCCAGCTGCTGCGCGCCTTGCCGGGCGGCGCCCGCGCTTCGGCCGCGTTGCTGCCCGGCCTGCTCGATCTGCTGCGGGAGGGCGGCATCGAGCTCGCGCAGCTCGATGCCATCGGCTTCGGTCGCGGCCCAGGTGCCTTCACCGGCGTGCGTGCGGCGTGTGCAGTCACGCAAGGTCTGGCCTTCGGCGCTGCGTTGCCGGTGCTGGCGCTGGATACCTTGCTGGCGGTGGCCGAAGACGCGCGCCAGCAGGGCGCCGTCGGCGATGTCTGGGTGGCCGTCGATGCCCGCATGGGCGAGGCCTACGCAGCGCACTTCCGCCACGACGGCGTGCGCTGGCTCGAACTCGCGGCGCCGGCGCTGCACGACCCCGCTGCGCTGGCGTGTCACATCGCCGCCGACTCGGAAATGCCGGCGGTCGCGGGCAGTTCGCTGCTGGCGCATGCGCACGCCTGGGCCGATGTCCGCACGCCGTGCTGGCCGCATGCCACGCCACGCGCTGCGGCGCTGCTCGCCTTGGCGCTGGCCGCCTGGGCTCGTGGCGAAGGACTCGACGCCGCCCAGGCGCTGCCGCTCTACGTGCGCGACAAGGTCGCTCAGACCACGGCCGAGCGGGGCGCCGCACGCGCGCAGGCGGCGGCGCTGGCGGATACGGAGCGCCCGGCGTGACCCCGGCGCCGAGCCGCTGCCAAACACAAGCCATCCCGGCGACGGCGAGCGCAGAGGTCTGCGAGCGTCGCGCCGGCCGGGGCAATGCCACAGGCCGGTCGCCATGAACGCCGTCGTTCAGCCGGCGTCGCGCATGCTGTTGCCGCTGCGCGAGGAAGACCTCGACGCGGTGCTCGAGATCGAACAGGCGACCTACGACTTCCCCTGGACGCGCGGCAACTTCCTCGACTCGCTGCGTGCAGGCTACGAGATGCAGGGCCTGGTGGCGCCGCAGTACGGGCTGATCGGCTACTTCATCGCCATGCAGGGCGCGGGCGAACTGCACCTGCTCAACATCAGCGTCGCGCCGGCCGAACAGCGCCGAGGACATGCGCGCTACATGCTCGACGAGTTGCGCGCGCTGGCCCGGGCGCGCCGCGCCGCGCAGCTCTGGCTAGAAGTGCGCGTCTCCAACGAGCGGGCCCGCGCGCTCTACGAGCGCTACGGCTTTCGCAACACCGGCCTGCGCCGCGGCTACTACCCGGCGCTCGGTCGCAAGCGCGAGGATGCGGTGGTGATGAGCCTGCAGATCCCGGAGGCCGCTCATGGGCTGGGATGACCGACAGCGGGCTTTGCTCGCCGAGTTGGGAGTTCGCTTTTGGGTGGATCCCCGACCGGGCGGTGATCCTGGCGACCCGCTCGGGCCCGACCGCCCGTCCGAGACCGGGAGTGATCCTCGGCTCGACGCCTCCAGGGTTTCCTCGCGGCAGTCCGATCGCTCTCTTCCGGACCTTCCCTCCACGAGGGAGGCGGCACAAGCCGTAACGTCTTCGGGGCGGCAACCCGCGGGTATCGAGGCGATGGAGTGGCCCGCGCTGCGGGCGGCGGTCGCCGGCTGCACCGCTTGCGGGCTGTGTCACGGCCGCCGCAATACCGTCTTCGGAGCCGGCTCTCCGGGCGCGCACTGGATGATCGTCGGCGAGGCGCCGGGCGAGCAGGAGGACCGGCAGGGCGAGCCCTTCGTCGGCAAGGCCGGGCAGTTGCTCGACAACATGCTGCGCGCGCTCGGCCTTCACCGCGACGCTGGTAGTGCCGAAGGCGGCGAGGCTGCCGCGTCGGCAGCCACGGGCGACGCGGCGCAGCGTGTGGTCCTCGCCAACGTCCTCAAGTGCCGCCCGCCGATGAACCGCAATCCGCTGCCCGAGGAGGTGGCGCAGTGCGAGCCGTATTTGCGGCGGCAGGTCTCGCTGGTGCGCCCACGCATGATCCTGGCGATGGGGCGCTTCGCGGTGCAGTCCTTGCTGCGCAGCGATCTCCCGATCGGCAAGTTGCGCGGCCGCCTGCATGCCTACGAAGGCGTGCCCCTGGTCGTGACCTATCACCCGGCCTATCTACTGCGCAACCCGGCCGATAAGGCGCGTGCCTGGGACGACCTGTGCCTGGCGCGCTCGGCGCTGCGTGCGGCCGACCCGGTCCCGGGCACACCACGAAGCGGGGATTGAAGCGCGCCGGTGGCGACCTATCATCGGCCGCCGCCCGAGCCTGCCCTTGTCCGCCCTGCCTACTTCGCACCCGCAAGCGCCGTCCCTGTGGGACGCGTTGCCGAGCAGCGTGCTGCTCCTATCGCGAGACGGCCGTGCGCTGCACGTCAACACCGCCTTTTGCGCTTTTACCGGCCTGACGGCGGCGGCCGCTCAGGGGCGTGGCTGGCTGGCGGCCGTCGCCCCTGCCGCGCAGCCGGCACTGCTTGCGGCGCTTCATAGCGCGGAGGATTTTTCGCTGCAGCTGCAGTGGCAATGCGTGCAGGGTGAAGGCAGCCTGCGCGAGGCCTGGGTCGACTGCGCCGGGCGCTGGCGCGCCGAGCACGGCGGCCACGTCTGCGTGCTGCACGACATGTCGCAGGCTCGCCGCGCCGAACAGGCGGCGCGGGCTCAGGCCGAGCAGTTGCGCCTGCTCGCTGACAACGTGCCCGCGCTGATCGCCTACTACGCCGCCGGCGACAACACCTGCCTGTTCGCCAACAAGCAGTACGCGCAAACTTTCGGCTGGGACGAACACTCCATCGTCGGGCGCAGCGTGACCGACATCATCGGCGAGGCGGCCGAGCAGCAGATCCAGCCGCACGTCGACATCGTGCTGCAGCAGCAGCGCCCGGTCGTCTACGAGCGGCGGTTGCAGCGCCCCGATGGCCGCGCGCAATGGCTGGAGGTGCACCTCGTGCCGCACATCGATGCCGAGGGCCGGTCGATCGCCTGTTTCGTGCTGATCTCCGACATCACCCGCCACCGCCTCGCCGAGCAGGCGGTGCGCGAGTCGGAGGAGCGCTTCAGCAAGTTCGTGCAGGCCAGCTGCGAAGGCATCGTTTTTCACAAGGACGGCTTCATCACCGACGCCAACGCGCCGGCCTGTGCGCTCGTCGGCTACGAACTCTCCGAGCTGCTCGGGCGCCGCGCGCTGGATTTCGTGGCGCCTGACCAGCTCGCCAAGGTGGCCGCCGTGATGGCCGCGAGCGAGGAAACCGCCTACGAAAGCGCGATCATCGACAAGGCCGGCCGGCGCATCGCGGTCGAGTTCATCGTGCGCAGCATGCACTGCGGCGGTGAGCCCATGCGCATGACCGTCGTGCGCGACATCCGCGACCGCCAAGCCGCGCAGGCGCGCATTCACCATCTGGCCCACCACGACGAGCTGACTGGCCTGCCCAACCGTCTGGCCTTCATGGAGCAGATCGAGCCGCTGATGGCGCAGGCGAAAAGCAGCGCCGAGCCGCTGGCGCTGCTGTTCATCGACCTCGACCACTTCAAACGCGTCAACGACTCGCTCGGCCACCTGGCCGGCGACGCGCTGCTGCACACCGTGGGGCAGCGCATCGTCGCGCTGCTGCGCGCGTCCGACCGGGTGGCGCGCTTCGGCGGCGACGAGTTCATGGTGCTGCTGTCCGGCGGCTCGCCGCGCGAGGTGGTGGCGGAGGTGGCGCTCAAGCTGCTGGCCGCGATCGAGGCGCCGCTGCATGCCGGCGGGCGGCCGATCACGGTCACGCCCTCGATCGGCATCGCCATCTATCCCGGCGACGGCGATACCCCGGCGCAACTGATCAAGAACGCCGACGCGGCGATGTACCTGGCCAAGGCACGCGGCCGTGCCAACGTGCAGTTCTTCGACCATGCGCTGGCCCGAAGCGCCTACGCTTCGCTGGTCATGGAAGGCCAGCTCGCGCAGGCGCTCGAACGCGGCGAGTTCGTGTTGCACTTCCAGCCGCAGGTGCGCGCCAGCGATGGCGTGCTGGTCGGCGCCGAGGCCCTGGTTCGCTGGCAGCACCCCGAGCGCGGCCTGCTGCTGCCCGACGAGTTCATCGCGCTGGCCGAGCAGCAGCGGCTGATGCTGCCGCTGGGCCTGTGGGTGCTGCGCGAGGCGGCCCGTGCGGCGCGGCGCTGGCACGAGACCGGTGCGCCCGGAGCGGCCGAGGTGCCGGTGGCGGTGAACCTGTCGATGCTGCAGTTCCAGGCGGCCGGCTTCGTCGAGGGCATCGAGGAAGTGCTGCGCGAGGTCGGCCTGCCCGGCCGGCTGCTCGAGCTGGAACTCACCGAGCGCATGCTGATGGACGACCTGCCGGAGGTTCGCCGCAAGCTGAACCAGCTCAAGGCGCTGGGAATCCTGCTCGCGGTCGACGACTTCGGCACGGGCTACTCGTCGCTCGGCCACCTCAAGGAGTTGCCGATCGACAAGATGAAGATCGACCGTTCCTTCGTCACCGACCTGCCGCAGCGGCGCGACTCTGCGGCCATTGCCCGGGCGATCATCCAGATGGCGCGCGGCCTGGACATCACGGTCATCGCGGAAGGCGTGGAGACCGAGGCACAGCGGGCGTTTTTGTCCCGCGAGTGTTGCGACGAACTGCAGGGCGAGGCGATCAGCCCACCGCTTTCCGCAGAGGCGTTTGAGGCCTGGAGAGCTCGCGCCGCGGGCGGCTGAGCGGCCTTCGCGAGGGGCTCAGCGGCCGCGCTCGAGGTAGCGCTTGCGCCGGAAATAGACCACCAGGCCGAGTGCCAAACCCAGCATCGCCGAGCTCGTGATCCACACGCCGGCGTTGCTGTGGACCAGTGGCAGGAAGTCGAAGTTCATGCCGAAGAAGCCGGTGATCAGGTTGAGCGGCATGAACACGGCGGTGAGCACGGTGAGCGTGCGCATGATCTCGGCGGTGCGGTTGCTCTGCGCCGAGAAGTGCATCTGCACCGCGCCCTCGGCCGAACCCTCGAGCCGTCGCACATGGGTGAGCACGCGCTCGATGTGCTCGAGCACGTCGCGCGAGCGCACCCGCAGCAGCTCGCGCTCGCGGCGCGCGGCGGGGTCGGGCTCGTCGGGCCATTCGTCGAGCGCGTCGATCCATTCGGACACGGCGCTGCGCTGGTCTTCGCACACGTCCTCCAGCAGGTGCAGGGCGTTGCGCGAATCGAGCAGCATCTGCCAGTCGCGGAAGTGGCTGCGCGGGCGGAACAGCTCTTGCTGCAGATAGCCGAGCTGCTTGGTCAGCAGGCGCCGCAGCTCCAGGTAGCTGTCGACCATGTGGTTGACCATGCGTAGCATCAGGTCGGCCGGGCTCGACGGCAGCCGCGCGCCGGTGGTCCGTGCCTCGGCGCCCTGGCCGATCTGGCCGAGCCGGTTGGCGAAGAAGTCGCGCACCTGGCAGTCGGTGGGGTGCACGGTGATCAGCACGCGGTCGAATACCGCGAAACCGACCGGGCTGGTATCGATGGACGCGAGCGCCTGCCGGGCGCTGGCCACCGTGCCGCGGTTCTCGTCGGCGAAAAGGCTGCTGCTGCCGGTGCCCGCGGCCAAGCGGCGAAACACCATCACGTCGTACCAGGAGGTGTAGTCGAATGTGGACGGCAACTGGGTGTTGAGCAGATCGGAGATGTGCAGGTCGACGAGCTGGCCACCGGTCCAGCGCTGCAGCGCGTTCTGCAAGGTGGCCACGCCGACCTCGAACTCGCGCCGCGCGCTGCCAATCCACAAGTAGCCGCTGCGAGGCAGCCGGTCGGGCAGCTCCTGCAGTTCGGTGAACTGCTCGGCGCTGACATGAAAGATCCGCATCGGCCGATCAGCCGCGAGCCGGGCCGGCGCCAGCACGGCGCAGCACCCGTGCCGCCGCCAGCGCGAAGTAGCTCAGCACGCCATCCGCGCCGGCGCGCTTGAACGCCAGCAGCGACTCCATCATCACCGCCTCGCCGTCGAGCCAGCCGTTCGCCGCCGCGGCCTGCAGCATGGCGTACTCGCCGCTCACCTGATAGGCGAAGGTCGGCACGCGGAACTCTTCCTTCACGCGGCGCACGATGTCGAGGTAGGGCATGCCGGGCTTGACCATCACCATGTCGGCGCCCTCGGCAAGGTCCATGGCCACTTCGCGCAGCGCCTCGTCGCTGTTGCCCGGATCCATCTGGTAGACCTTCTTGTCGCTCTTGCCGAGGTTCGCTGCCGAGCCGACGGCGTCGCGGAAGGGCCCGTAGAAGGCGCTCGCGTACTTGGCGCTGTAGGCCATGATGCGGGTGTGAACCAGGCGCTTGCCCTCGAGCGCTTCACGGATGGCGCCGATCCGGCCGTCCATCATGTCGCTGGGCGCCACGATGTCCACGCCGGCCCCGGCCTGCACGAGTGCCTGCTGCGCAAGCACCGCCACCGTTTCGTCGTTGAGGATGTAGCCCGTGTCGTCGAGCAGGCCGTCCTGGCCGTGGCTGGTGTAAGGATCGAGGGCCACGTCGGTCAGCACGCCGAGTTGCGGAAAGCGGCGCTTGAGCTCGCGCACGACGGTCGGCACGAGGCCCTCGGCGTTGAGCGCCTCGCGGCCGTCGGGTGTTTTCTTCGCGGCGTCGATCACCGGGAACAAGGCCAGCACGGGCACGCCGAGCGCGACGCACTCTGCTGCGACCGGCAGCAGACGGTCCAGACTCAGGCGCTGCACGCCCGGCATCGAGGCGACGTCTTGCGCCTGGTTGCGGCCCTCGAGCACGAACACCGGCAGGATCAGGTCGGCGGGCGAGAGCGCGTGCTCGCGCACCAGGGCGCGTGTGAAGTCGTCGCGGCGCAGGCGGCGCGCGCGCGTGGCGGGAAAGCGTTGCGGGTAGCTCACGGGGTGATGCGGAGAGACGCTGCGGGCCCTGCCCGGTCGCCGCCCCGCAGGGCCGGCGCATCGGGCACACCCGGCGCCGCGGGCGCGGGAAAGTTGCCGCGGATGATACGTCTCGGGGTCGGCCCGGGCCATGCTTGGCGGCCTCGCGGTGATGCCGGCGCGGGCATCGGAAACGGGCAGTGGCGTTCGCGGCGGCGGTGTCGGTCGGGGACCGCGCGGTCTCGCGGGCCAGCCGGATCGCAGGGCTGGGGATAATCGCCCCGATGCTCTGGATCAAAGCCTTCCACATCGTCTTCGTCGCGAGCTGGTTCGCCGGCCTGTTCTATTTGCCGCGGATCTTCGTCAACCTCGCGATGACGCCCGCCGACAGCCATGCCGAACGCGAGCGACTGCTGCTCATGGCGCACAAGCTGTACCGCTTCAGCACCTTGCTGATGCTGCCCGCGCTGGCGCTGGGTCTGTGGCTGTGGCTGGGCTACGGCATCGGCCGCGGCTCGTTCACCGAGGGCAACGGCTGGCTGCACGTGAAGCTGGCCCTGGTGTTGGGAGCGATCGGCTACCACCATGTCTGCCGACGGCTGCTGCGTGACTTCGAGCAGTTCGCCAACCGCCGCAGCGACCGCTGGTACCGCGTCTTCAACGAGGTGGCCGTGCTGGTCTTCATCGCGATCGTCGTGCTGGTGGTCGTGAAGCCGTTCTAGATGCGCCCACGCTCGCTGCGTTCACAACCTCCGCAGGCGAACGCCGAGATCACTGCCGACCGCAGCTCGGCCTGGCCGCTGGCTGCCGTGTGTCTGTGCGTGATCGTCTATGCCAGCCTGCATCCCTTCTCGGGCTGGCGGCTACCGACGGGCAGCGCGGCCGGATGGCCCTGGCTGCCCTCGGCAATCGCCCAGAGCCAGTTCGATGTCGTTGCCAATCTGCTGGGCTATTTACCGCTCGGCGCGCTCCTTGCCGCTGGCGTTCTGCGCGACGGGCGCTCGCGCTGGCTCGCTTTCCTGGCCGCGGCGCTGGTGGCAGGCGCGCTGAGTTATGTGATGGAGTCCTTGCAGCACCTCCTGCCGCTTCGGGTGCCCTCGCGGGTGGACTGGGCGCTCAACACGGCCGGCGCAGCGGTCGGTGCGCTGATGGCCGCTGCAGCCGAGGCCTTGGGCGGGCTGGCGCGTTGGCAGCGCTGGCGTGAGCGCTGGTTCTTGCGGGGACCCGGCTTCGGGCTGGCGCTGTTGCTGCTGTGGCCTTTCGGCCTCCTGTTTCCGCCGCCGCTGCCCTTCGGCCTGGGCCAGGTGCTCGGTCGCGTCCGCGACGCGCTCGCCGGCGCGCTGACCGGCACCGCCTGGGACGGCTGGCTGCGTCCGAGCAGCGCGCTGCCGCCGGCGCCGCTCGCACCCGGCGTGGAACTGCTCGGTATCGTGGCCGGGCTGCTCGCGCCCTGCCTGCTCGCCTTCGCGCTCACGCGCCCCGGCGCCCGGCGCGTGATCCTGCTGGCCGGTGCGCTGCTGCTCGGCGCGGCGGCCACCACGCTGTCGACGGTGCTCAATTTCGGCCCAGACCACGCGCTGACCTGGCTCACGCTGCCGGTCGTGCCCGGCTTTGCGGTGACGGTCGCGGTGGCCTTGCCTCTGGTCTTGCTGTCGGCGCGCAGCGCCGCGGCGCTGGCGTTGCCGGTGATCAGCCTCGGTCTGGCGCTGGTCAATCTGGCGCCTGCCGATCCTTACTACGCGGCCAGCCTGCAAAGCTGGGAGCAGGGCCGCTTCATCCGTTTTCACGGCTTGTCGCAGTGGATCGGCTGGCTGTGGCCGTGGGCGACGCTGGTTTACCTGATCGGCCGCGTTGCGGCCCGTGACCCGGGCGAAACCTAGAATCCTGCGATGAGCTACTACGAGCGCCACATTTTCTTTTGCCTGAACCAGCGCGACGGCGAAGCCTGCTGCGCCGATAGAGGCGCCGAGGCCGGTTTCTCGCGGTGCAAGTCGCGCGCCAAGGCCGCGGGGCTGATCGGCCCCGGCAAGCTGCGCGTCAACCGCGCGGGCTGCCTGGACCGCTGCGCCGGCGGGCCGGTGGCGGTGGTCTATCCGGAAGGCGTCTGGTACACCTTCGTGGACGAGGACGACATCGATGAGATCGTCGATTCGCACCTCGTGCACGGCCGTGTTGTCGAGCGGCTGCTTCTGCCGCCCGATGTCGGCCATTGAGCCGAAGCTAGGCGACGTCCGAATGAACGCACAAACGCAGCGCCTCGTGCTGCCCGGCCCGGCCGGTGACATCGAATGCGCCGTAGACCAGCCGGCCGCGGCGGCGGGCGGGCATCTCGCTGCGCCCTCTGCGCTGATGGTGATCTGCCATCCCCACCCCCAGCATGGCGGCACGCTCGACAACAAGGTGGTGCAGACCCTGGCGCGCGCCGGGCTGGCGCTGGGCTATCGGACGGTGCGCTTCAACTTCCGCGGCGTGGGCGCTTCGGCCGGTGCCTGGGACGAGGGCCGCGGCGAGATCGACGACGCCTTGGCCGTGATCGAGGCCAGCCGTGCGGTAGACGGCGTCGCGGCCCTGCCTTGGGTGCTGGCCGGCTTTTCTTTCGGCGGCTATGTCGCGGCCAGCGCCGCGGCGAGGCTGCATGAGGCGGGTGGCGCCCCCGACCGGCTGGCCCTGATCGCGCCATCGACGCTCAAGCAGACCGTGCCCGCCGTGCCGCAGGACACTCTGGTCATCCACGGCGAGGCCGACGACGTGGTGCCGCTCGCGGCCACGCTCGACTGGGCCCGGCCGCAGACGATTCCGGTCACCGTGATTCCCGGTGTCGGCCATTTCTTTCACGGGCAGCTCGCGCTGCTCAAATCGCTGGTGGTGCGCGCCTGGTCGCAAGCTCTGTGAACCGAATCGCGCCACTGCACTCCATCTCCGCTTTCCGCTCCCAAGACCCTCATGAAAAGACTGTTTGCCCTGCTGTTCGCCTTCGCCGTTGCCGCCGCACAGGCGCAGGCACCGCAAGCGCCCGAGATCGCGGCGCGCTCCTTCCTGCTGTTCGACGTCACCACCAACCAGGTGCTGGCGGCCAAGAATCCGGACGAGCCGGTCGAGCCGGCCTCGCTGACCAAGCTGATGAGCGGCTATCTGGTCTTTCAGGCGCTGCGCGACAAGAAGCTCACGCTCGAGCAGACGCTGCAGGTCTCGGAGCGTGCCTGGCGCACCGGCATGACCGGCGCTTCGCGCACCTTCCTGCCGCTGAACAGCCAGGTGGCGGTCGATGATTTGCTCAAGGGCATGATCGTGCAGAGCGGCAACGATGCGACCGTGGTCTTGGCCGAGGGCGTCGGCGGCACTTACGAGCAGTTCGTGGAGATGATGAACCGCCAGGCCCAGGCCTTCGGCCTCAAGGCGACCAGCTTCAAGAATCCTGAGGGCCTGACCGCGTCCGGCCACACCAGCACGGCGCGTGATCTGGCCCTGATCGCCACCCGTCTGGTGCGCGACTTTCCCGAGTACCTGCACTACTACTCGACCAAAGAGTTCACCTACAACAAGATCAAGCAGAACAACCGCAACCTGCTGCTCTACCGCGACCCGAGCGTCGACGGCCTGAAGACGGGGTACACCGACGCAGCCGGCTATTGCCTCATCACCACCGCCCGGCGTGACTTTCCGAACGGCCAGCGCCGCTTGATCAGCGTGGCGCTGGGTGCGGCCTCGGCCGAGGCGCGCGCCAATGAAAGCCAGAAGCTGCTCAACTGGGGCTTCGCTTCCTTCGACGCGGTCAAGCTGTTCGAGGCCAACCAGGCCGTCGTAAGCCCGGCCGTCTGGAAAGGCGCCAGCAATACCGCCAAGCTGGGCAGCGCCCAGGCGGTAGTGGTCAGCGTGCCCAAGGGCGAAGGCGACAAGCTCAAGACCGACATTTCCCGCACCGATCCGCTGGTGGCCCCCCTCGCCAAGGGCCAGGTGGTCGGCAGCATCAAGGTGAGTGCGGCCGGCGCCACCGTGGTCGAAGTGCCGCTGGCGGTGCTCGAGCCCGTCGAGCAGGCGGGGCTGCTCGGCCGCGCGTGGGACGCACTGCGCTTGTGGATACAGTGAAACGCTTGCGGCGGCCCGCCGTCCGACCTAGGCTGCACCCATGAACGATCTGCCGAACTCCATCCCTGCGGCCGTGGCCGACGCCCTGTGCTACCTGAACGGCGAGTACACGCCGCTGCGCGAGGCCCGGGTGAGCGTGCTCGACCGCGGCTTCCTGTTCGGCGACGGCCTCTACGAGGTCGTGCCGGTGTATGGGCGTCGCCTGTTTCGCTTCGACGAGCATCTGGCCCGGCTGGAGCGCAGCTGCGCCAAGGTGCGCATCACCAACCCGCACGACGCGCCGCAGTGGCTGGAGCGCATGCGCCGGCTGATCGCGGCGCAGTACGAGGCCAGCGGTGCCACTGACCAGTTGATCTATCTGCAGATCACCCGCGGCGTCGCGGTGCGCGATCACGTGATGCCCAAGGATCTGCCGCCCACCGTCTTCATGATGGCCAGCGTGATGAAGCCGCCAACCGCGGAGCAGCGCCACGCCGGCGTCGCCTGCATCACCGCGCGCGACTTCCGCTGGGAGCGAGGCGACATCAAGTCCATTTCGCTGCTCGGCAACGTCATGGCACGCCAGTTGTCGGCCGACCACGGCGCCGAGGAAACGGTGATGTTGCGCGACGGCTTCCTGACGGAAGCCGCGGCGTGCAACGTGTGGATGGTCAAGGACGGCGCCCTCATCGGCCCACCCAAGAGCGAGCATGTGCTCGAGGGCGTGCGTTTCGAGTTGCTGCGCGAGCTCTGCGAGGACGAAGGCATCGCCTACAGCCTGCGGCCGATCAGCGAGGGCGAACTGCTCGCCGCTGACGAGCTGCTGCTCAGCTCCGCGACCAAGGAGATCCTGCCGGTGACGCGCCTGGATGGGGAGCCGGTCGGCCACGGTGCGCTGGGCGGCAAGCCCGGCCCCGTCTATGCCCGCCTGTACGAGGCCTACCAGCGCGCCAAGGCCAGCCAGTCGATCTGAGAGGGTGCGAGGCGCTTTCGCGGTTGACTCGGCCGCCGATGCCTTCATCTGCGAGAGATGCAGCCGACCATGCCCGCCGTCCCACCCGACATTCCGCCCGAAGCGTCGCTGATCGAATACCCCAGCGCCTTTCCGATCAAGGTGATGGGCGTCAACGAAGACGGGTTCGCGCAGGCGATGGCCGAAATCGCCCGCCGCTTCGACCCGTCCTTCGACCCGGCGACGGTGGAGATGCGGCCCAGCAAGGGCAACAAGTACCTGGGCCTGACCCTCACCGTCACAGCCATCAGCCGCGAACAGCTCGACGACCTGTACCGCGCGCTCGGTGCGCATCCCTCGGTCAAGGTGGTGCTTTGACCACAGCGCTTGCGGCGTGTGCGCAGCGGACTGCGCAGCCGCAGCACAGCGCGTGAAGATCCTGCGCCTGGGCCGCGTCGATTACGCGGTCACGGCCGGCGCGATGCGCGCCTTCACTGACGCGCGCAACGCCGAAACGCCCGATGAGCTGTGGCTGTGCGAGCACCCGCCGGTGTTCACGCAGGGGATTGCCGGCAAGGCCGAGCACGTGCTCGACGCCGGCGCCGTCCCGGTCGTTCAGACCAACCGCGGCGGGCAAGTCACTTACCACGGGCCCGGCCAGGTCATTGCCTATCCGCTGGTCGATCTGCGCCGGCTCGGCCTGCATGCCAAGGAATACGTGTTCCGGCTCGAGCAGGCGCTGCTGAAGACGCTGGAGGCCCATGGCGTCACCGGCCATCGTGTGGCCGGTGCGCCCGGCGTTTACGTGAACCTGGCCGATCCGTTCGGCCACGGCACGCTGCCCGAGCCGCGCGATGCGCGCGACCCCTGGCGCTGCATCGGCAAGATTGCCGCGTTGGGCATCAAGATCAGCCGCGGCTGCAGCTACCACGGCGCCGCGCTCAACGTGGCGATGGACCTGAGCCCCTTTGCGCGCATCAATCCCTGCGGCTACGCAGGGCTCGCGACGGTCGATCTTTCTACAATCGGCGTCGTCACCGACTGGGACGCTGCCGCCGATTCGCTCGCCGCGCGGCTGGCGAACTACCTGAGCCCCTGAAAAACTCCCACCGATCGAACCTCCATGACCACCGATTCCTCCGCGGCCTTCGCCTCGGCCGCCGCCCCTGCGGCCTACGACCCGAGCGCCAAGCAAAAGGCGCAGGCCAAGACCGCGCGCATTCCGATCAAGGTGGTGCCGGCCGAGGTGCTCAAGAAGCCCGATTGGATCCGCGTCAAGGCCGGCTCGCCCACCACGCGCTTCTACGAGATCAAGCAGATCCTGCGCGAGCACAAGCTGCACACGGTGTGCGAGGAAGCCTCCTGCCCGAACATCGGCGAGTGCTTCGGCAAGGGCACGGCCACCTTCATGATCATGGGCGACAAGTGCACGCGGCGTTGCCCGTTCTGCGACGTCGGCCACGGTCGACCTGACCCGCTCGACGCTGACGAGCCGCTCAACATGGCCAGGACCATCGCAGCCCTCCGGCTCAAATACGTCGTCATCACCAGTGTGGATCGCGATGACCTGCGCGACGGCGGCGCGGCGCATTTTGTGCAGTGCATCCAGAAGGTCCGTGAGCTGTCGCCGGCCACACAGATCGAGATCCTCACGCCCGACTTCCGCGGCCGCATGGACCGCGCGCTGGAGATCCTGAAGGCGGCGCCGCCCGACGTGATGAACCACAACATTGAAACGGTGCCACGCCTGTACAAGGAGGCGCGCCCCGGTTCGGACTACGCGTTCTCGCTCAACCTGCTCGAGCGGTTCAAGGAACTCGCGCCGGGCGTGCCGACCAAGAGCGGGTTGATGGTCGGCCTGGGTGAAACCGACGACGAGATCCTGGCGGTGATGGGCGACATGCGCGCCCACGGCATCGACATGCTCACGCTCGGCCAGTACCTCGCGCCCAGCGGCCACCACTTGCCGGTACGCCGCTACGTCCATCCCGACACCTTCAGGATGTTCGAGGCCGAGGCGAAGGCCATGGGCTTCAGCCATGCCGCCGTCGGCGCGCTGGTGCGTTCGAGCTACCACGCCGACGCGCAGGCGCACGCGGCAGGCGTCGCCAGCCTGCCCTGACCGGCTTGCACGAATGAGCCGGCAGCACGTGGCCGGGGGCGCGACGGATCGGCGCGCGCCGCACACGTTCGACCTGAACCGGTGCGTCGGGGCTTTGGCGCGAGGTCCGCAGACTAGCGGGGCTCAACTCGCCTCGGCGTCGTGCCGGCGGCTTCGGCCGTTCAGCTCTCGGCGAGCAGTTCGCCCACCAGTGCGTGCAGTTCCTCGAAATCAGGCTCGCCGAGATAGCGCTTGACAACCTCCCCGCGCTTGTTGATCAACACGCTGGTGGGAGTGAGTTGCACATCGCCGAAGCTGCGCGCGATCGAGCCGTCGAGGTCCATCGTGACCAGGAACGGCAGCTTGCGCGTCTCGACGAAGTTCACGACGTAGGCTGGCGGGTCGTAGCTCATCGCCACGGCGAGCGTCTGGTAGCCGCGCGACTGGAACTTCTCGTGCGTGGCGATCAGTTCGGGCATCTCCTTGACGCAGGTCACGCAACTCGTGGCCCAGAAGTTCACGAGCACGACTTGGCCGCGCAATTGCTCGGTGCTGTGCGTGGAGCCGTCGAGCAGCGTGTAGGGCACGGTGGGCGCGAGCGGCTTGTCGGTCAAGGTCACGAAGGCCGCCGCGCCGATTGCCAAGACCACGGCAGTAGCGGCAAGATGGCGAATGAGTTTCATTGAGGAGGCAGTCATGGATCGACGTCAGTTTACGGGTCAGCTCGCCGCCGGTGTGGCCCTGTGGGTTTGGGCAGCACAGGCGCGCGCGCTTTCGCTCACCGATGCCGACGCACGCGCCGGCCTCAAGGCGGTGCTCGAGCGGGGGGCCACTGCGGCCGTAAGCCTGCTCGGCAGGACCGACGGCTTTCTCGGCAATCCGAAGGTCCGCATCGCGCTGCCCTCCGGCGTCGATAGTGCGGCCAAGCTGTTGCGGGGCATCGGGCAGGGCCAGAAGGTCGACGAGCTCGTGACTGCCATGAATCGCGCCGCCGAGGCGGCCGTGCCGCAGTCCCGGCAGTTGCTGAGCGATGCGGTGGCGCGGATGTCGGTGACCGACGCGAAAAAGATCCTGACCGGCGGCGACACCTCGGTGACGCAGTTCTTCGCCGACAAGACGCGCAAGCCGCTGGGCGCGACCTTCCTGCCGATCGTCACGGAGCAGACCGAAAAAGTGGCTCTGGCCGACAAGTACAACGCGGTCGCCGGCAGGGCGGCCGGCTTCGGGCTCCTGAACAGGAACGACGCCAACATTCAGCAGTACGTGACCGGCAAGACGCTCGACGGCCTGTACCTGATGATCGGCGAGGAAGAGAAGAAGATCCGACGCGACCCGGTGAGCACCGGCAGCGATCTGCTGAAGAAGGTGTTCGGCTCGATCTGAACCGGCGTGCCGTTGCCGCGGCGCGGTCAGAAACTCTTCGATAGCTCGAACACCAGCGCCGACGGCAAGGCCTGGCGCAGGCCGGCGCGCGCGACGCGGGCGTGGTTCATGCCGTCGAAGCCCGAGATCTCGAACGAGCGGTTGCCTTCCTCGACGATCTCAATGAAGGAAAACGCCGGCAGTTCCGACCGGATGTCATCGGCCAGCTGCTCGAGTTCATCGCAGTGCAATGCCGCCTCGAAAACGATGGCGTGCGGCAGGCCGCCGCGGCAAAAATCGACGGCCTCGTCGACCGAGTAGACGCAGTCGACGGTCAAACCCATGTTCGCGACGGCCGAGCGCACCTGTGCGCGCAACTCGCGGCCGTCGGCGATCACCAGCAGCTGGCGGCCGGCAAGTGGCTTGGAATTGCCGCTCGGGGTTTGCGCCGAGGCGGTTTGCTGGAGATTCACGGCTTCTTCGACGGCATCGTCGACGGTGCGCGGGAACTCGAGCGTCAGCATCACCTGCTCGCCGTCCATTTCGCGCTGAAGATTCAGCTCCATGGAGTCCGCAGCCTGCACGATCAGGTGCCAGTTCAGCGAATCCAGCGCCGCCGCCGCCGGCACCCCGGACTCCTTCGCCGTGGCGGCCTGGTGCTGGAAGCTGCAACTCACCCGGCCTCGCGCCGGCCGGCTCTTGAGATCGACGCGGAAATCGATGTTCGCGCGACCCGACTCGACAGCCCAGTCGAGCACGGCATTGAGCAAAGTGAACAGCAAGCTGGGATCGACAAGGACTTCGATAGGCCGGGTGACCTGGCGCACGTTGACGCCGCGCTTGGCCACCTCGCGCGCACGATAAGCAAGCACCGACTGCAGCGTGTGCGCCAGGTTGAGCCGCTCGTGCGACTGCCGCAGATGCTTGGAGGCGAGGCGCGAGAGTTGCTGGCTCACCATACCCACGCGCCGGGCCTGTTCGATCTCCAAGCGCAAGGCGCGCAAGCCTTCACGGTCGATGCGGCCGGTGGTGGTGAGGGCGATCACCCGCTCCAGGGCTGCGCTCAGCGGCTCGGCGATCTCACGCCCGACCTGCGCGGTCAGAGCACGCCATGATTGGACCGAGCCGGTCGTTTCGACGGGAGCCACAGGCAACAGCAGGGTCGGCGGGCGGTCATGCGGTTTCCGAGGATGATGGGCTTGGCCGGGGCCGTCCGCACCGTGACGATGCGGTTGAGCATTCTGTGACGATCGCGGCCCAAGCTCCAGCGCTCGCGGCACTGCGGCGGTCAGGCTCCCCCCGTTTCAGTGGCCGTTCGTGCCCAATGCACCTGCTGCACGCGCCCGGTATGCACGCTCGGCGTCCCAGCCGAGCCAGTCGAGCAGCACGGCTTCGGTGTGCTCGCCCAGCCGTGGCGGCGGCAGGCGGGTGCGCGCCGGCGTGGCGGACAGCTTCAGCGGGCTTGCGACCAGCCGCAGCGCGGCGTCCAGCGGATGCGCCACCTCCTCCGTCATGCCGCGAGCCAGCACCTGCGGATCGGCGAACACCTGGTCGAGCGTGTTGATCGGCCCGCAGGGCACCTTGGACACTTCGAGTGCATTTAACCAATCCTCGCGGCTGCGTTCGCGCATCAACGCCGCCAGGACAGGCACCAGCACGGCTCGGTGGCGCACGCGGTCGGAGTTCTTCATGAAGCGGGGGTCGGCGGCCAGTTCGGCGCGGCCGGCCACGTGGCAGAAGCGGGCGAACTGACCGTCATTGCCAACGGCCAGGATGACATGCCCGTCGGCCACCTCGAACACCTGGTAGGGCACGATATTTTGGTGCGCGTTCCCGGCGCGACGCGGCACCTGGCCGCTCACCAAATAGTTGGCGCCCAGATTGGCCAGCATCGCGACCTGGCTGTCGAGCAGCGCCATGTCGAGGTACTGGCCGTTGCCGCGCCGCCAGCCCTCGGCGTCTCGGTGGCGCAGCGCGGCCAGGATGCCGATGGTGGCGTACAGGCCGGTGAACAGGTCCGCCACGGCGACGCCGACCTTCTGCGGACCGCCACCCGGTTGGTCGTCGCCGATCTCCAGGCAAGACGGGCCGGTCACGCTCATCAAACCGCCGATGCCCTGGACTGCATAGTCGTAGCCGGCGCGGTCTCGGTAGGGGCCGGTCTGACCATAGCCCGTGATCGAGCAGTAGACGAGCTGCGGATTGAGCGCTCGCAGACTCTCCTGGTCGAGGCCGTAGCGCGCCATGTCGCCGACCTTGTAGTTCTCGACCAGCACGTCGGCTTGCTGCGCGAGTTCGCGGACCAGCGCCTGCCCCTCGGCATGAGCAAGGTCGATCGTGATCGAGCGCTTGTTGCGGTTGGCGCCGAGGTAGTAGGCCGACTCCTCGCTGTCGGCGCCGGTCGCGTCCTTAAGGAACGGCGGGCCCCAGCCCCGGGTGTCGTCGCCGCTGTGGGGACGTTCGACCTTCACGACATCGGCCCCGAGGTCGCCCAGGACCTGGGTGCACCACGGCCCGGCCAGCACCCGGGAAAGGTCGAGCACGCGAATGCCCGAGAGCGACGAGCTGGCGAGGGGGAACTGGGGTTGCATCTTTCGATTCTGCCGCTGTCGATAATCCGGCGATGCCTGCCACCGGTCGTCTGTCGCTCGTGCCTCTGGGCCTTGCCGCGTTCGTCACGGGCTGTTCACCGACGCTCGACTGGCGCCAAGTGCGTCCCGAGGGCGGCGCGGTCACGCTGCTCCTGCCGTGCAAGCCGGAGCGCAGGACGCGGGCGGTCGTGCTTGCAGACGTTTCGGCGACGGTGGAAGTGCTTGCCTGCAGCGCAGGCGGCACGACCTGGGGGATGACCAGCGCCGATCTCGGCGAACCTGCACGGGTCGGCCCTGCATTGGCCGCGTTGCGGGCGGCTCGTACCACCAACCTCGAGGGGCGCGAGACCGAAGCGCGCGCCGTGCGGCTCGCCAAGCTGGCGGCCGAGCCGGCGCCCCTGCGTTTGCGCGTCGAAGGCCGCAAGCCTGACGGTCAGCCGATCGTCGAGCATTCGCTGCTGTTCGCCCACGGTTCGCGTGTTTTCCAGGCTGTGGTGCTCGGCGGCGCGCCGTCGGCCAGGGCCCTTGAAACCTTCTTCGACGGCATCGAGCCGGCCCGCTGAGCGGCGAGCGGCGCTCAGCCCGGGCGGCCGAGGTTGTTTGCGGCCACCAACGCGGGTTGTGCGCGGCACGTCGCGCTCTGCGAGCTGCGCAGATAATCGCCGGTCACATGGCTGGCCTGCTCATCATCGCGCACGCGCCTCTCGCCTCCGCACTGAAGGCCGCTGCGGGGCACGCCTTCCCTGAGGCGGTGCAGCGCGTGCGGGCCTGCGACGTGGTCGCGCAGGTTGCGCTTGAAGACGTCGAGACCCAGGCGCGCCTGCTGCTCCAGCAGGCGCTGAGGGTGTCCAGCCGGTGCGAGGCGCTCATCCTCACCGACGCTTTCGGCGCCACGCCATCGAATATTGCGCAACGGCTCGCCGACGGCGTGCATGTCAGGGTGGTCACGGGCGTGAACGTGCCAATGTTGTGGCGAACCATGAACTACGCAGACGAGCCGCTGGAGATGCTCGTCGCCCGTGCGCTGGCCGGCGCCACGCAAGGAGTGATGCAGGTTGCCCCCGCGCGCCCGCAGAACCAGACCCTAGGAGTGCGACCGGGCGATGATTTCGACGCGAATAAAGATCAGCAATAAGCTCGGCCTGCATGCGCGGGCCTCGGCCAAGCTCGCCAAGCTGGCGGGAAGCTACCCCTGCGAGGTCTTCCTCAGCCGTGGTGAACGCCGGGTGAACGCGAAAAGCATCATGGGCGTGATGATGCTGGCCGCCGGTCTGGGCGCTGAAATCGAGGTCGAAACCTCCGGCGAGCGCGAACGGGAAGCGATGGACGCACTGCTCGCGCTGATCGTCAACCGCTTCGGCGAAGGCGAATAGGGCAGCGCCTCAGGCGCCGAGGAAGTGCAGCCGGTACGGTCCGGGCAAGTCTTCGGCAGCGCAAACCGGAGCGCACCTACCGCTCGATCGGCGCCTCGTGCGTGCACGCACAGTGCGCCCGAGCTTCGTCGTCTTCGAGTTCGGCGGCCATAGCGGCAGATCCCTCATCGCGTTTCTTGCCCGGTGGCAATGATATGGAGCCTGCGACAGAGCCGTGACGGTGCGATGCGGTCGGCACGACTTCGAGCGACAGCGCCCCGCTTCGCGGCGGCGTGCCGCCGGCTGCCCGCATTCTGCGCGCTGCTACGATCGTTTCATGAGCTTCCAGGTTTTCGGCTTTCCGGTCTCGCGCGGTGTGGCGATCGGACGGGCCGTGCTGGTGGCTTCGAGTCGCGTCGATGTTGCGCACTATTTCATCGAAGCACAGCAGATCGAGACCGAGGTGCAGCGGCTGCGTACCGCTCGCGATGCGGTGGCCAGCGAACTGCACGGCTTGCAGCGCGACATGCCGGCGGATGCGCCGCCGGAGCTTTCCGCGCTCCTCGACGTTCACCTGATGCTGCTCCATGACGACGCGTTGACCGGAGCCACCGGAAGCTGGGTGCGGGACCGTCACTACAACGCCGAATGGGCGCTGTCAGCGCAGCTCGAAGTGGTGGCCCGGCAGTTCGACGAGATGGAGAACGACTATCTGCGCGAGCGCAAGGCCG
Source organism: Methylibium sp. (assembly GCF_013817365.1). Lineage (GTDB taxonomy): Bacteria > Pseudomonadota > Gammaproteobacteria > Burkholderiales > Burkholderiaceae_C > Methylibium. The sequence goes on from NZ_JACDCU010000003.1 coordinate 31,865, forward strand.
ATCTGGAGCAGGTGGTTGAGCAGTTGCTCAGAGCCCTCGCCCAGCAGGGTGGGCGGGCGACGCCGGCCCATGCCGTCAATCCGCGAGACTTCGCTGGCGAGGATCCGCTGGTGCTGGTGGCAAGCGACATTTCGCCGGCCGACATGCTGCAGTTCAAGCGCAGTATCTTCACCGGCTTCGTCACCGATGTAGGTGGCCGCACGTCGCACACCGCGATCGTTGCACGCAGCCTCGATATTCCGGCCGTGGTCGGTGCGCGAGAAGCCAGTCGCCTCATTCGACAGGACGATTGGGTGGTCATCGACGGCGACGCTGGCGTCGTGATCGTCGACCCGTCTCCGATCGTGCTCGAAGAATATCGATTCCGTCAGCGACAAGGCGGCCTGGAGCGTGAGCGCTTGACCCGCCTCCGGCATACGCCCGCGGTCACCCTCGATGGGCAGAGGGTCGAGCTGCTTGCGAACATCGAACTCCCCGGTGATACGAAAGCTGCGCTCGAGGCGGGAGCGGTCGGCGTAGGGCTGTTTCGCAGCGAGTTCCTCTTCATGAATCGCAACGGCGATCTACCAGGGGAAGACGAGCAATACGAGGCCTACCGGGCGGTGGTCGAAGCAATGCGCGGCTTGCCGGTGACCATTCGGACCGTCGACATCGGCGCCGACAAGGCGCTCGACCGAATGTCCGTTCACGAGCTTCGACACGAACACGCCTTGAACCCGGCGCTGGGGCTGCGCGCCATACGGTGGAGCCTGTCCGAGCCGAGCATGTTTCGCCAGCAGCTTCGCGCCATCCTCCGAGCAAGCGCCCACGGGAAAGTGCGTTTGCTGGTGCCGATGGTGGCGCATGCATCGGAGATTCGCGGCACCTTCGAGGCGCTTGCGCGGGCGAAACAGCAGTTGCAGGAAAGCGGTCGTGCCTACACCGATGTTCCCGTAGGCGCAATGATCGAAGTGCCTGCTGCAGCACTGATGGCCCATACCTTCCTCGATCAGTTCGACTTCCTGTCGATCGGCACGAACGATCTGATTCAGTACACCTTGGCGATTGATCGCGCCGACGAAGCCGTTGCTCACTTGTACGACCCCTGGCACCCAGCGGTCCTCGAACTGGTGGCGCGCACGATCAGCGTAAGCCGAGCCCGCGGCAAGCAGGTGAGCGTGTGCGGGGAAATGGCGGGTGATCCCGCCTTCACCGAGGCGCTGCTAGGGATGGGCTTGCGCAGCTTCTCTATGCACCCAGCGCAAGTCGCTACCGTAAAGCAGCAAGTGCTTCGCGCCGACACGCACAGACTGGGCCTTGACGCTCTGACCGCGTCCTGATGAAGGCGTGCTCGCGTACGAACAAAAACCGTCAGAGATTTGCGCCGTGCAAGGTGTCATGCTACAGTCGATTTCTTTGCTGAACACAGCAACGCCGAGGTAACAAGCCGAGAGCGCTGACAGGTTCTTCGAAGTAAACAAAGTGAGTGGTTGACAAGGTTTTGATAACTGGTCACAATCTCATCTCTGTGCTGATCACTGGTCAGCGACGCCGAAAGGCGACGATCTTTAACAAATGACAGCCGATAAGTGTGGGCGTTTGAAGGCGAGTGCCGAGAGTCGCAAGACTCAGGTCTCATGACCTTAAACGCTCACTGAATTGAAATTCATGCAAGTGAAGTTCACTTCAATTCTTTGAGTAATTTATCAAGATCGAACTGAAGAGTTTGATCCTGGCTCAGATTGAACGCTGGCGGCATGCCTTACACATGCAAGTCGAACGGCAGCACGGGAGCAATCCTGGTGGCGAGTGGCGAACGGGTGAGTAATACATCGGAACGTGCCCAGTTGTGGGGGATAGCCCGGCGAAAGCCGGATTAATACCGCATACGACCTACGGGTGAAAGCGGGGGATCGCAAGACCTCGCGCTATTGGAGCGGCCGATGTCGGATTAGCTTGTTGGTGGGGTAAAAGCCCACCAAGGCTACGATCCGTAGCTGGTCTGAGAGGACGACCAGCCACACTGGGACTGAGACACGGCCCAGACTCCTACGGGAGGCAGCAGTGGGGAATTTTGGACAATGGGCGCAAGCCTGATCCAGCCATGCCGCGTGCGGGAAGAAGGCCTTCGGGTTGTAAACCGCTTTTGTCAGGGAAGAAACGGTTCGAGCTAATATCTCGAACTAATGACGGTACCTGAAGAATAAGCACCGGCTAACTACGTGCCAGCAGCCGCGGTAATACGTAGGGTGCGAGCGTTAATCGGAATTACTGGGCGTAAAGCGTGCGCAGGCGGCTTTGCAAGACAGATGTGAAATCCCCGGGCTCAACCTGGGAACTGCATTTGTGACTGCAATGCTGGAGTGCGGCAGAGGGGGATGGAATTCCGCGTGTAGCAGTGAAATGCGTAGATATGCGGAGGAACACCGATGGCGAAGGCAATCCCCTGGGCCTGCACTGACGCTCATGCACGAAAGCGTGGGGAGCAAACAGGATTAGATACCCTGGTAGTCCACGCCCTAAACGATGTCAACTGGTTGTTGGACGGCTTGCTGTTCAGTAACGAAGCTAACGCGTGAAGTTGACCGCCTGGGGAGTACGGCCGCAAGGTTGAAACTCAAAGGAATTGACGGGGACCCGCACAAGCGGTGGATGATGTGGTTTAATTCGATGCAACGCGAAAAACCTTACCTACCCTTGACATGCCAGGAACTTGCCAGAGATGGCTTGGTGCTCGAAAGAGAACCTGGACACAGGTGCTGCATGGCCGTCGTCAGCTCGTGTCGTGAGATGTTGGGTTAAGTCCCGCAACGAGCGCAACCCTTGTCATTAGTTGCTACGTAAGGGCACTCTAATGAGACTGCCGGTGACAAACCGGAGGAAGGTGGGGATGACGTCAGGTCATCATGGCCCTTATGGGTAGGGCTACACACGTCATACAATGGCCGGTACAGAGGGTTGCCAACCCGCGAGGGGGAGCTAATCCCAGAAAACCGGTCGTAGTCCGGATCGCAGTCTGCAACTCGACTGCGTGAAGTCGGAATCGCTAGTAATCGCGGATCAGCTTGCCGCGGTGAATACGTTCCCGGGTCTTGTACACACCGCCCGTCACACCATGGGAGCGGGTTCTGCCAGAAGTAGTTAGCCTAACCGCAAGGAGGGCGATTACCACGGCAGGGTTCGTGACTGGGGTGAAGTCGTAACAAGGTAGCCGTATCGGAAGGTGCGGCTGGATCACCTCCTTTCTGGAAACAGCACTCAATTTTTAGCGCCCACTCTTATCGGCTGTCTTTGACGACAGAAGTGAAACGTGAGCCGGCTTGACGTGTGCGCAAGGCCAATCGCCTAGAGTTCACGTTTGATCGGATCTTTCGCGTTTCATTCGGAATGGGAGGGTCTGTAGCTCAGTTGGTTAGAGCACCGTCTTGATAAGGCGGGGGTCGTTGGTTCGAATCCAACCAGACCCACCAACATTCCTAACCGGGGGTGTAGCTCAGCTGGGAGAGCACCTGCTTTGCAAGCAGGGGGTCATCGGTTCGATCCCGTTCACCTCCACCATTTCAACAAGATTTCACACGCTAGCAGCCAGTGGCCTCTTGCGTGTGCGATCGCAAGATCGGCTGTCGTTCTTTAACAATTCGTAGAGTCAAATCAGTGTTGTCGGCGGAAAACCGCTTCATGGCGAACTGTACCGTCGGCAACTTTTTGATTGCGTCAACAAACTTCAGCTTACAAAAGTTGAAAACGGCATAACGCGAAATACTCAAATCAGTCCTTGACGATGCTTCTGCAGCGAGGCGTCAAAGTTATAGGGTCAAGTGACTAAGTGCATGTGGTGGATGCCTTGGCGATTACAGGCGATGAAGGACGTGATAGCCTGCGATAAGCTTCGGGGAGCTGGCAAATTAGCTTTGATCCGGAGATTTCCGAATGGGGAAACCCACCCGCAAGGGTATCGCATGCTGAATACATAGGCATGCGAAGCGAACCGGGTGAACTGAAACATCTCAGTAGCTCGAGGAATAGACATCAACCGAGATTCCGAAAGTAGTGGCGAGCGAAATCGGACCAGCCTGCACGTTTTAGCAATTAACTTATCAGAACAGTCTGGAAAGGCCGGCTATAGCGGGTGATAGCCCCGTATGAAAAAAGTCGATTGTGGAACTGGGCGTGCGACAAGTAGGGCGGGACACGAGAAATCCTGTCTGAAGATGGGGGGACCATCCTCCAAGGCTAAATACTCGTAATCGACCGATAGTGAACTAGTACCGTGAGGGAAAGGCGAAAAGAACCCCGGGAGGGGAGTGAAATAGATCCTGAAACCGCATGCATACAAAAAGTCGGAGCCCGCAAGGGTGACGGCGTACCTTTTGTATAATGGGTCAGCGACTTACATTCAGTGGCAAGCTTAACCGAATAGGGAAGGCGTAGAGAAATCGAGTCCGAATAGGGCGTTCAGTCGCTGGGTGTAGACCCGAAACCAAGTGATCTATCCATGGCCAGGATGAAGGTGCGGTAACACGCACTGGAGGTCCGAACCGACTAGTGTTGCAAAACTAGCGGATGAGCTGTGGATAGGGGTGAAAGGCTAAACAAACTTGGAAATAGCTGGTTCTCTCCGAAAACTATTTAGGTAGTGCCTCAAGTATTACCGTCGGGGGTAGAGCACTGTTATGGCTAGGGGGTCATGGCGACTTACCAAACCATTGCAAACTCCGAATACCGATGAGTACAGCTTGGGAGACAGTGCACCGGGTGCTAACGTCCGGACACAAGAGGGAAACAACCCAGACCGCCAGCTAAGGTCCCTAATATTGGCTAAGTGGGAAACGAAGTGGGAAGGCTAAAACAGTCAGGATGTTGGCTTAGAAGCAGCCATCATTTAAAGAAAGCGTAATAGCTCACTGATCGAGTCGTCCTGCGCGGAAGATGTAACGGGGCTAAGCCAGTAACCGAAGCTGCGGATGCACAGCAATGTGCGTGGTAGGAGAGCGTTCCGTAAGCCTGTGAAGGTGGGTTGTGAAGCCTGCTGGAGGTATCGGAAGTGCGAATGCTGACATGAGTAGCGTTAAAGGGGGTGAAAAGCCCCCTCGCCGAAAGCGTAAGGTTTTCTACGCAACGTTCATCGACGTAGAGTGAGTCGGCCCCTAAGGCAAGGCAGAGATGCGTAGCTGATGGGAAACAGGTCAATATTCCTGTACCGATGTGCAGTGCGATGTGGGGACGGAGAAGGTTAGCTCAGCCGGGTGTTGGATGTCCCGGTTCAAGCGTGTAGTCGTGCTGCCTAGGCAAATCCGGGCAGCTTAGATGAGGCGTGATAACGAGGCGGCTTGCCGCTAAAGTGAGTGATACCCTGCTTCCAGGAAAAGCCACTAAGCTCCAGCTGTACACGACCGTACCGTAAACCGACACTGGTGCGCGAGATGAGTATTCTAAGGCGCTTGAGAGAACTCTGGAGAAGGAACTCGGCAAATTGACACCGTAACTTCGGAAGAAGGTGTGCCTTTAGTAGGTGAACCTGTACAAGGGGAGCCCAATGAGGCCGCAGAGAATCGGTGGCTGCGACTGTTTATTAAAAACACAGCACTCTGCAAAGACGAAAGTCGACGTATAGGGTGTGACGCCTGCCCGGTGCTGGAAGATTAAATGATGGGGTGCAAGCTCTTGATTGAAGTCCCAGTAAACGGCGGCCGTAACTATAACGGTCCTAAGGTAGCGAAATTCCTTGTCGGGTAAGTTCCGACCTGCACGAATGGCGTAACGATGGCCACACTGTCTCCTCCAGAGACTCAGCGAAGTTGAAATGTTTGTGATGATGCAATCTCCCCGCGGAAAGACGGAAAGACCCCATGAACCTTTACTGTAGCTTTGTATTGGACTTTGAACAGATCTGTGTAGGATAGGTGGGAGGCTTTGAAGCGGTGCCGCTAGGTGTCGTGGAGCCAACCTTGAAATACCACCCTGGTGTGTTTGAGGTTCTAACCTTGACCCGTTATCCGGGTTGGGGACAGTGCATGGTAGGCAGTTTGACTGGGGCGGTCTCCTCCCAAAGCGTAACGGAGGAGTTCGAAGGTACGCTAGGCACGGTCGGAAATCGTGCTAATAGTGCATAGGCATAAGCGTGCTTGACTGCGAGACTGACAAGTCGAGCAGGTACGAAAGTAGGACTAAGTGATCCGGTGGTTCTGTATGGAAGGGCCATCGCTCAACGGATAAAAGGTACTCTGGGGATAACAGGCTGATACCGCCCAAGAGTTCATATCGACGGCGGTGTTTGGCACCTCGATGTCGGCTCATCTCATCCTGGGGCTGTAGCCGGTCCCAAGGGTATGGCTGTTCGCCATTTAAAGAGGTACGTGAGCTGGGTTTAAAACGTCGTGAGACAGTTTGGTCCCTATCTTCCGTGGGCGCTGCAGATTTGAGGAAGCCTGCTCCTAGTACGAGAGGACCGGAGTGGACGCACCTCTGGTGTATCGGTTGTCACGCCAGTGGCATTGCCGAGTAGCTAAGTGCGGAAGAGATAACCGCTGAAAGCATCTAAGCGGGAAACTCGTTTCAAGATGAGATCTGCCGGGGCCTTGAGCCCCCTGAAGAGTCGTTCGAGACCAGGACGTTGATAGGCCGGGTGTGGAAGCGTAGTAATGCGTTAAGCTAACCGGTACTAATTGCTCGTGAGGCTTGACCCTATAACTTTGATGGCGATTTGAGCCAAAAATGTTATGCCGTAATAGCGCAATCAAGACTGATTTGACTTTACGAATTGGCTGTCTTGCTAATGCAAGATGGCGACAAGTTAAGCCTGATGACCATAGCGAGGTGGTCCCACTCCTTCCCATCCCGAACAGGACAGTGAAACGCCTCAGCGCCGATGATAGTGCGGGTTCCCGTGTGAAAGTAGGACATTGTCAGGCTATTACGCAGCGAAAAACCCGGTCAGTAATGACCGGGTTTTTTTGCGTCTGAAGCAAGACAGAATAAACATTCCAGCAACGGGGAACAACCAAGCGCAGAAATTTAAAAATCAAGCGACCACGCTTCGCATGTATTTCGTAAGCGGCTAGCCGCGGCATCTTGACGCGCACAGCAGCGCGTCCTCAGCCGTTGATCTCGTCGACGGGATCGCCGCCGTCCCGGACGGCCGCGATCGCTTTGTCCAGTCGCCGCAGCAGCGCATTGAGGGTCTCGCCTTCACGACGCACGAGCATGGCCAAGCTGTTGTGGCCGTCAGCCACCGTGGCAGCGCAGTCGATCCCACCGATGGCGCCGAGCGTGATCTCGCCGCCATCGTTAATGAGCGCCTCAATGTTCTTCATTGCTGCACCCAGCGATGGGGCAGCAACTCGTCGATGCGGCTGTTCGGGTGTGTCGGCAACCGCGTCAGCACGTCCTTCAGGTAAGCCCACGGACGTGCCCGTTGAGCTTGGCCGACACGACCAGGCTCATCACCACGGCCGCACGCTGGCCCGCCAGTTCGCTGCCGCAGAACAGCCACGCCGTGCGACCCATCGCCCATGGGCGTTTTCGATGTGGTTGTTGTCCACCGGCAGCCGCCCGTCTTGCAGGTGTGCCGTCAACGTCGCCCAGTGGTTGTTGCTGTAGTCCAGCGCCTTGGCAATCGCGCTGCCCTCGGCCACGCGCGAGCGCTCCAGCTCGAGCCAGACGAAGAACTCGTCCCACAGCGGCTGCGCCCTGAGCCGCCTGCATACCAGACGATCTTCGGCAGTCATCGCTCGCGCCTCGTGCTCGACGCGGTAGATCAGCGCGATGTGCTGCACCGCCTGGGTGGCCACAGGGCTGCGGTTGTCCTTGATCAGCTCGTCGTACTTGCGCCTCGCGTGGGCCAGGCAGCCTGCGGCCTTGCGGTCATGCAGCCGCACCACGCTGTCGTAAGCGCTGTACGCGTCGCGCACCAGCGTGCCGCTCCACTCGCCCAGGAACGCGATCGGGTACTGTGCACCTCTGCCAACACAGAAGTCATAAGCCACACCCGGCAATGCATCGAAGCTGCCACGCGCATAGGCCCAGATGTAGGCCCGCTTGGTCTTGCCGGCCCCGGGGTCGAGCATGTTCACCGGCGTCTCGTCGGCGTGCAGCACCTGCGCGCCGAGCACGAACTCGCGGTGCGCGTCGAACAGCGGCTGCAACTCCGCACCACCCGCGCCGGACCAGCCCGCCAGCGTCGAGCGCGGCGTGTGCACGCCGGACCTTGCGTTGATCGTCTCTTGCCGGTAATACGGGATGTGATCGACGAAGCGGCTGACCAGTGTGTGCGCGACCAGCCCGGGTGACGGTAGCCCCTTGTCGATGACCTGCGGTGTTCAGCGTCAATCAGGATGAGAAGAGCGCGTCAATCAAGGTGAGAAGCGAAGTGCGGGCGGGAGGCTGGCGGGAGTAGCCCGT
>NZ_JACDCU010000066.1 GCF_013817365.1 Methylibium sp.
CTGGGCATTGGCGCTCGGCAACCTCGTGCACGTGGCGGGCGATGAGGTGCGGGTCGACCTCAACGCGCAGACCGAGGAGTCGCTGCGCACGAGCAGCACCGTGGCCATGTTCTTCGTGGTGCTCGGCCCCGACGGCGAGCCGATCGCCGGCGATGCCCTCCTGCGCGAGCCGCGTCTGGCGCTGGTGCGCGGCGAGCGCCGCCTGTTCGAGACCCGGCTCGATGGGCTGCCGGTGCGCGTGGCGGTGCATGCGGTCGAGTGCGGCCGGCGTTTGTGCCAGGTGCGCGTGGCCGAGACGCTCGACGAGCGCGAGCGCGCGCGCACCGACTCGCTGGTGCTGACCTTGTTGCTGGCTTTCGGCAGCACGGCGCTGTTCGCGCTGGCGATCGGCTTCGTGGTCAATCGCGCGATGCGCCCGCTGACTTCCGTCAATCAACAGCTCGCCCTGCGCTCGCTCGACGACCTGCGGCCGCTGCGGCGAGGGCGCATGCCGGCCGAGGTGCAGCCGCTGCTCGACGCGGTCGATCAGTTGCTCGCCCGTGTGGCGGCGGACGCGACACGCCAGCGCCACTTCATCGCCGATGCCGCGCACCAGCTGCGCACGCCCTTGACCGCCCTGCGCACCGAGACCGAACTGGCGTTGCTGGAAGCGCATCCCGGCGCGGTACACGCCACCCTCGAACGCCTGCACCGCTCGGCGCAACGCGCGGCGCGGCTGGCCGACCAGTTGCTTGCGCTGGCGCGCAGTGAGGCGAGCAGCCGCGAGCCCGGCGGCGCCGAGCCGGTCGATTTGAAAGCCGTGGCCCATGACGCCGCCCAGGACTGGGTGCCGCGCGCGCTCGAGCGCGGCGCCGACCTGGGCTTCCAACTGGAGTCCGCGCCCCTGCGCGGGCGCCATCACCTGCTCGGCGAACTGCTCGGCAACTTGATCCACAACGCGCTCGAGTACGCCTGCGCCAACCCGGCGCGGCCGGCGCGCATCACGGTGCGCACCGGCCTGCTCGACGCAGGGGCGGGGGTGCGCCAACCGGTGCTCGAAGTCGAGGACAACGGTCCGGGCATTGCCCCGGCGGAGCGCGAGCGGGTGTTCGAACGCTTCTACCGCCCCGCGGGTTCGATGGGCGCCGGCAGCGGCCTGGGCCTGGCGATCGTGCGCGACATCGCACAGCTGCACGGCGCGAGCGTCTTCCTGCTGGACGGCGAAGACGGCGGGGGGTTGGTGGTGCGGGTGGTGTTTCCGGCCGGGCGGTGAGGCTCGTTACGGCTGGCCGAACTGCGTGGTCAGCTGCGAGAGTTGTTCATCGAGTACCGCCAGCATCTCGTCGACCGACACCGGCTTGGTCACGTAGCGCGTGGCACCGGCCTGCAGGGCGGCGTCCATCTGCGCCGGCAAGGCGTCGGCCGAGACCACGATCACCGGGATGCCGGCCGTCGATTCGTCGGATTGCAGGTGCTGCAGCAGCGCCATGCCGTCGATGTCGGGCAGGTGCATGTCCAGCAGGATCAGGTCGGGCGGCGCCGTGCGAACCGTGGCCAGTCCGTCGAGACCGGTGGTCGCGATGTCGAGCCGGATCTGCGGGCGCTGGGTGAAGATGCCGCGCATCACCTCGACATTGATCTCGTTGTCTTCGATGTAGAGCACCTGGCGACGGTGGTAGCCGGCACCCGTGTCGTCGAGCACGGCCGGCTCGGTGGCGGCCGCGTAATGCCCGGCCAGCGGCAGGCTCAGGGTGAAGACGGAGCCGACGCCCTCGGTGCTGCGCACCGACAGCGCGCCGCCCAGCCGCTCGGCCAGCAGCCGGGTGATCACCAGGCCGATGCCGGTGCCCTCGGCGGCGCCGCGCTCGCGGCCCAGGCGGTTGAAGGGCTGGAACAGTTGCGCGAGTTGTTCGGGGCTCATGCCCAGGCCGGTGTCGCAGACTTCGACGTCCAGCATCACCGTGCCGTCGTCGGTGCCTCGGCGGCGGGTGGTCAGCACCACCTCGCCGCCCGGGCGGTTGTACTTGATGGCGTTCGACAGCAGGTTCGTGAGGATCTGCTTGATGCGCGTGCCATCGCCCAGCACACGCAGGCTCGGGTCTTCGCTGAGGCCGCGCACGATCCGCACATCGCGCTCGCGCGTCTGCGCCTCCACGAGCGCCATCGACTCGACCAGCAGCGGCTCCATGCGCAGCGCCAGTTGATCGAGCTTGAGCGTGCCCGACTCGATGCGCGACAGGTCCAGCACGTCGTTGATCATTTCCAGCAGATGCCAGCCGGCGCGCCGAATCTGTGCCACCCACTGCGCATGGCGCTCGTTCAGGCGCGGTTCGACGTCCAGCTCGAGCAGCTGCGAGAAGCCGAGCATCGCGTTGAGCGGCGTGCGCAGCTCGTGGCTCATGCGCGAGAGGAACTCGCTCTTGGCCTGGTTGGACGCCTCGGCTGTCTCCCGCGCACGCTCGGCCTCCTCGAGCCGCAGGTGTTCGGAAATGTCTTCGATCAGCGCGACCAGCCGCTGCGGGCCGCCGCGCGCGTCCTGCTGCAGGGTCATGGTGGCGTCGACCCAGAGCACCCGGCCGTCGCGGGTGATGAGGCGCTTGCGCCGCCGCACCAGTTGCTGCTCGCCGCGGGCGAGTGCGTCGCGCAGGCGCTGGTCTTCGGCCAGGTCGTCCGGGTGGGTGAGGGCCGGCGTGGTGGTGTCGAGCAGCTCTTCCTCGGAGTAGCCGGTCATGGCGGCGAAGCTGGCATTGGGCTGCTTGATGCCGCCGTGCAGGTCGGTGTAGATCACGCCGAGCGGCACTGAATTGAAGATGTTGCGAAAGCGCCGCTCGCTGTCGCGCAGCGCCTGCTCGGTGGCTTCGCGCTCGGCGATCTCGTGCTGCAGCTGCACCGTGCGCTCGGCCACCGCCGCTTCGGTGCGGCGCGCACGGCCGGTCACGATCAGCAGCAGGGCGCCCATCAAGCCGATCGCGCCCAGGCCGGCCAGCACGAACAGCCAGGTGCTGCCGCTTTCACTGGCCAGCGGCCCGACCGATTCACTGGGCACGCCGTCGCGCGCGTGCACCTGCAGTTCCCACTCGCGACCGGCGAACGGCACCACGGTGCGGCGCAGCGGCCCCGCTGCGGTGGGCTGGTCGGGCTCGCAGTCCACGGCGCCGGCGAGGCGTCTCTTCGAGCCGTCTGCTGCGGTCTCGAACAGGCAGACCTGAAGGTACTCCGGTGTGCCGGCCTGCAGCGCCTGCAGCGCATCGTCCATCCGCAGGGCGATAAAGACCAGACCGAGCAGCCTGCCCGGCGGCGGCGGCGTCCCGCCCGACAGATCGCTCGAGCGCACGGCCCGGTAGATCACCACGCCCTGTTGATCGCCAAACTCCTGCGTGAGCCGAAAGCCCACCGTTGCGTTCGGCGCATCGCTTCGACGGGCCCGCATGATGGCGTCGCGCGACGCACGCACCGACAGGCTGTTGATGCCCAATGCCGCTTCGTTGCCGGTGCGCGGCTCGATGTGGCGCAGGGCGGTCACTTCATCGTCTGCGGAAGTGAGCCCGTCTTCCCGGTCGAACACGCGGTAGTTCGGGAGGCCCGTGGCGCGCACGCCGGCCTCGAAGGCCGGCACGTCCGCAACGTCCACCCGTTCGTGCCAGCCGATGGCCTGCAGGCTCGGCAGTTTGGCGAGCCAACTTTCGCTGGCGAGGCGGAACTCGCTCGCCGTGACATCTTCGGAGGCCAGGTACACGCCGTACATGGCGTCGAGCGCGTCGAGGTGCGCGCTCAGCCGCAGCTCGAAAGTGCGGCTGGTGTTGTCGGCGTCGCGCTCGAAGCGCGCCACGCCGCGCTGCTCCTGCCAGCGCACCACCTGTGAGACGGCGAGCGCCAGCAGCAGGGTGGCCAATACGAGCGGCAACGCCACCGAGGTGCGGCGGGCACGCCAGGCCTCGCGCGGCTGGCCGATCAGGCTGAGCAACACCGGCGCGGCGACCACCACGCCCAGCGCGTCGCCCCCCCACCAGACCACCCAGTTCAGCGGCAGCTCAGCGCGCTGGAGCGCACCGCCGGCCCACAGCGCCAGCGTGCCGATCGTCGGATTGACCGTGCAGGCGAGTACAGCGGCCAAGCCGAAGAAGCATGCGATCGCCTTCGGGCTGTCGAGCGTGACGGGGGTGCGCAGGTGCCGACGCACCAGCAAGGCACCGAGCAGCGCCTGCAGCGCGGCACCGCTGCCGATCAGCACCGGCACGAACCAGGCCCACCCGCTGGCGGCGCCCTGCTGGCTGGCCAGCACCGCGTTCATCCCGATGGCACCGATCAGCACCGCCCACGTCATGCGCAAGCCGTAGGCGAGCACTGCGACCAGCGCGACGCCGGCGGCCGGGAAAAAGGGCGAGACGTGACCCGGCGGGATGGCGAAAACCGATCCCGACAGGCCGATCAGCACGTAGGCCAGCACCACCCCGGCTGCGGGTGGCAACAGTCGGCTCATCGGGGTATTTACTGCAGGAGGCATCGAGGTGTGCATGGCCTGTACCGCCGGCGCACGCCGACCGGAAACGGCCTGCGGTGAGCCTACACCGGGTCATCGCGGGACCGCGGTTCACGGCGGTGCCGACGCGCTGGCGAACGCCCACTCCTGCGCAGATCGGCGCTCGGCGTGCGTTTGCACGCGCCGCAATGACGGCAAGCCGTAACGACCGTCACGATTCGCTTCAGGTGGCTTCACGCCAGCGCTGCGGCGTGGGTGTTGCTACACGTTGAACAGGAAGTGCAGCACGTCGCCGTCCTTGACGACGTATTCCTTGCCCTCGGCGCGCATCTTGCCGGCCTCCTTGGCGCCTTGCTCGCCCTGGTGGGCGATGAAGTCGGCGAAGGCGATGGTCTGGGCGCGGATGAAGCCGCGTTCGAAATCGGTGTGGATGGCCGCCGCCGCCTGGGGAGCGGTGTCGCCGACGTGGATGGTCCAGGCGCGCACTTCCTTCACGCCGGCGGTGAAGTAGGTCTGCAGTCCGAGCAGCGAGAACGCGGCGCGGATCAGGCGGTTCAGGCCGGGTTCGCTCTGGCCCATCTCCTGCAGGAACATGAGCTTGTCTTCGCCTTCCATGCCGGACAGCTCGGCCTCGGTCTTGGCGCAGATGGCCACCACCGGCGCGTTCTGGCCTTCGGCATAGGCGCGCAGCTGGTCGAGGTACGCGTTGTTCTCGAAACCGCCTTCGTCGACGTTGCCGACGAACATCGCTGGCTTGGCGGTGATGAGGCACAGCGGCGCCAGGATCGCCAGCTCGTCCTTGCTGAAGGCGACCGAGCGCGCAGGCTTCGCCTCGTTGAGCGCGGCCTGGCACTTCTGCAGCACCGCCACCAGCTTGGCGGCCTCCTTGTCGTTGCCCGACTTGGCGGCCTTGAGCGAGCGTTGCAGGGTCTTGTCCACCGTGGCCAGGTCGGCCAGGCACAGCTCGGTCTGGATCACCTCGATGTCGGAGACGGGGTCCACCTTGCCGGCCACGTGGATCACGTTGTCGTCGTCGAAGCAGCGCACCACGTTCACGATGGCGTCCGTCTGGCGGATGTGCGCGAGGAACTGGTTGCCCAGGCCTTCGCCCTTGCTTGCCCCGGCCACCAGGCCGGCAATGTCAACGAACTCGACGATCGCCGGCACGACCCGCTCGGGCTTGACGATGGAGGCCAGCGCGGTGAGCCTATCGTCGGGCAGCTCGACGATGCCGACATTGGGCTCGATGGTGCAGAAGGGGTAGTTTTCGGCGGCGATGCCGGCCTGGGTCAGGGCGTTGAACAGGGTGGACTTGCCGACGTTGGGCAAACCCACGATGCCGCATTGGAGGCTCATGGCAAAAACTTTCGCAGGGGAGGGCGGCACGGTCCCGGCGCCGGCGGCGCTCGGGAAGGCAGCGATTTTAGGGCGGGGCCACGGGGCGGCGCCCGGCCTTGCGAGCCCTCCGCCTACTGCAGCCGGATCTCGCCGTCGAAGTCGACCACGAGCTTCAGGCCTGCGACTTCGAGCGTCACCTTGGCGGGCAGCGTCTCATCGCCGGCGAGGCTGCCGTCGGCGATGGCCTTCGCCACCGCTTGTTCGATCTCGCGCTGCGAGCCGACGCCCACCACCTTGAGGAACTTGCGGATGCTGAGGTTGAAGGTTTCTTCGTTCATGAGGCTCTCCTGGGCACGAGGGGCCGCCGCGACCGGATCGATCGGGCAGTGATCTCGCACGGTAACGAATCCCCGCCGCGGCCGGACCGGCCGCCGCGATGTCCCTACCGGGCTTGCCGGGCGCTCTGGCGCCGGTTCACAGCACCAGCAAGCGGCGACGCCTTTGCGTGCGATCGATGTAGCACTGCAGCGCCCGCGCGCCTTCGCCACTCAGGCCCCGCATTTCGCAGCCCAGCCGCACGCCCCGGGACTCGTGGTGAAGCAGGGTGACGTGGTGCACGATCAGGCTGACCGCCAGCCGCGTGTCGCCATCCAGCTCGACCAGCGCCTGCTGCAGGAGCACTCCCGGCTCGATCTTCGGCAGCTCGTCCGGCAGGAACAGGGCCACGCCGCCGATGCTGACATCGAGCACGCGCAATTCCAGCTGCAAGTCGCGCTGCACCGGGTGCAGCAGCGTCGCGGTGGGGCCGGTGTTGATCAGCGGGCGCACGCGAAAACTGTTGCGCCGCTGCAGGCGGTACAGCTCGCGCGGAAAGCGGGCATTGAGCGCGCAGTCGTTCCCGTTGCGCACCAGCACCAGGTCGTGCAGGTCGAACTGCAGTTTGATGCTTTCGAGGTAGCCGACGGCGACGATCTCGTCGCTCTCGAGCAGTTCGGGCAGGCGGTGATCGCCGGCTTCGGCGCTCAGGCACAGCAGGCCGCGCCCTGGGTCCAGCGCCCACACGGTGGCGCTGCAGCGGGCGCCGCCGGGCGAGCTCAGGCTGAGCACGACGTTGCCGTCGGCGAGCTGTTTGAGCAGCCCACGAATTTCGCCCGGCGCGTCGACGCGGAACTCGGCCAGGCCGGGGCTCGCGCCGCTCATCGCGTCGAGCGGCATCGGCAGGGTTTCCATGATCGCGGGCTGGAACCAACAAAAAGCAGTGGGCGGCGGCGCGGCTCAGTGCAGCATCTTCGGCCGGCCGGCCATCAGGCGGTCCAGGTCCTCGAGCCAGGGCTCGGCCAGCGTGCGGATCTCGGCGTCGTTGACGAGGATGCGCTTCATGATCCGGCCCTTGAGCTGGCGTTCCTCGGCGCCGAGCTCGAGGTTGGCGGCGGCGTGCTTCAAATCCGAGATGAGCAGCGCGCACGCGCCTTCGAGCTTGACGACCTGGTCCCAGTCGCCGTCGCGCGCCGCTGCCAGCATCTGCTCGCTGGCGGCTTCGATGGCTTCGTAGTAGCGCAGCAAGTGCTTGGGAGGGGGCGCGTCCATGGTGTCGAGCTTCATCGCGACGGAGGGCGTGTTCATGCTCAGGCCGCCCGTTGTTGAGCCGGGATGGCGATCCAGCCCTCGCGCACCGTGCTCAGCAGCGCATGACTTTCGGCCAGCGGCTTGTCGTCGTTGCGCACGTTGGCCAGCGTGAGTTGCTTCACCAGGTAGGCATAGAGCGCCGACAGATCGCTGGCCAGAGCGCCACCGGCGGCTTGGTTCAGCCCGCCGCGCAGGCCCTCCTCGATGATGCGAACCGCCTTGGTGATCTGCTTGCCCTTGACCACGACATCGCCGCGCTGCAGCGCGCCGCGCGCGGTGGCGATGGCCGCCAGGGCAGCGTCGAAGAGCAGGGTGACGAGCTGGTGGGGCGAGGCGTGCGCGACGCTGGTCTCGGCATCGACTGTCCGGTAGGCGCTGGCAAAACTCTTGGCGGGAGAAAACATTTGGGGCTCCGCTGGCAGTTCAGGGGTGACCCTTTCTTTATCGGCCCGCCGCGCCGTGACTTGAGCCCGCGCCGGCTGTCTCAGCGGTCGTACGACTTGTTCCAGTTCGTGATCTGCTGCTCGATGAAACTGCCCAGCCCGTTGAGCTGGTTCAGGCTGGCGTCGAGCGCCGAATACTGGCGCAGCAGCCGCTCGCGTGTGCGGTCTACGCGGTCCTCGTAGCGCTGCTGGTCCTTCTCGTTGCGGGAAATGTTGTCGCGCAGGCCCGAGGTGCGGCTGGTGAGCGTGCCGTCGGTGCCGACCACGCCGTCGGCCAGTTCCTTGAAACGCTGGCCGAAGCCGCTTGCGGCGGTACTGAAAGCCTTGGAGAGCTCGACCGGGTTGGCCAGGGCGGCTCCGAGTTTGGTGTCGTTGATCTTGATCGAGCCGTCGCGCTGCAGCTCTAGCCCCATGTCGGAGAGATACGGGAACGAGGCCGAGGCGTCGCTGGACTGCTGCACCAGCATGCGCAGCTTGCTCTGCAGGCTCACGGCAGCGCGGTCGCCCTGCAGCGCACCGGCGGTCGACGAGCCCGGGTCGAACTTCGTCTGCTGGGCCAGGTAGCGATTGGCCTCGTTGTAGGCGGCGACGAAACCCTCGATGCCCTTGCGCAACGCACCGGTGTCGTTGCCGACCGTGATGTCCACGGGGCCCGTGGCGGCCTTGGCCAGGGTGAGCGAAACGCCGTCGATCACGTCGGTCAGCACGTTGGTCGCCGAGCTGAGCGGCAGGCCGTTGATGCTGAACGCGGCGTTCTGCGCGGCCAGCCGTTCGGTCATGCCAACCACCGCGGGCGGGTCGCTGAAGGTCAGTGCGGCCAGGCCGCCGCTGTCGTCGACCGGCGCGGTGATGGTGATGGCGTTGTCGGCTCCGCTGGCGATGCCGGCGATGACCAGGCGCGCGCCCTGCGCGTCGCGCAGGATGGTGGCGGTGACGCCGGCGTCACTGCCGTTGATCTTGTTGCGGATGCCTTCGAGCGTCTGATCTTCAGGACCGATGGCGATGCTCACATCCGACTCGCCGACCTGGATACGCAGCGTGCCGGTGCCCACGGTGGCGGTCGACCCTTCTGCAAAGGCTTCCGACGACAGCGAATGCGCCTGCGCCAACTGGCTCACCTCCACGCGGTAGCTCGCGGCGCTGGCGGTGGCGGACGAGGTGACCGAGACCGCGTCGGCGGCCGAACTGGCGGCCTTGGTCTGGCTCCAGAAATCGGTCTTGGCCAGGACGCCCGCGGCCGACTGCACATTGACCATGTAGCTCTGCAGCAGGCCGTAGGACGACAACTGCGTGTCGAGCTTGGTCTTTTGCTGCTGCAAGAGCTCGATCGGGCGGCGCTCGAGCGCGACCAGTTGCGAGACGATGCTGTTGACATCGAGCCCGCTGCCGATGCCGGGTGAGGAAATTGCCATGGCGTGGATGCTCCTGTCGATGTCTGTTTATCGGCACATCGCGCGCCGAATGAAGGACGGCCCGTCGCCGGCACGCCGCGCACGGCGAACCGGTGACGGGCCGGTGCCGCCCGGGCTGGGATTAGCCCTGGAGCAACTGCAGCACCTGTTGCGGCAACTGGTTGGCCTGCGCCACCATGGCGGTGCCGGCCTGCTGAAGGATTTGCGCGCGGGAGAGGTTGGCGGTTTCGGCGGCGAAATCGGCGTCCATGATGCGGCCGCGTGCGGCGGACAGGTTCTCGGCGGTGACCTGGATATTGGAGATCGCGCTTTCGAAGCGGCTCTGCACCGCGCCGAGCGTGCCGCGAGCGGAGTTCACGGCGGTGAGCGCGGTGTCGATCGCGTCCATGGCGAACGTTGCAGCCTCGGCGGTGGAGATGTTGAGGTTGGCGATGCCGACCTCGGTGGTCGCCGGGGTGACTTCCGCGGCTGCCGTCGTCGTGCTGGTCAGGCCGGTGGCGGTTGCGCCGCCTGCGGTGACGGCGACGACGATGTCTTCGGTAGAGGTGTACTCGATGCTGGCGCCGGTGGCGGTGGCGGTCACGCCGGTCTCGGCCGTCCTGGCGTTGACGGCGGCGGTGATCGCGGCGGCGGTCGTGGCCGCATCGGTGTCGGCGGCCACCGCGCCGATGTTCACGCCGTTGATCATGAGATCGCCGTCGGCCAGCGCATTGAACGTGGCAGTGCCGGTGACGGCGGCTTCATCGACGGCGGCCACGGTGGTGAGCATGCCGAGGCCGACGAGCCGTGCGTCGGTGATTCCGGCCAGCTCGATCGTCTCGCCCGAGTTGGCGCCGACCTGGAAGTTCTTGGCGGTGAAGCTGCCGTCGAGCAGCTTGGTGTCGTTGAAAGCGGTGGTGGTGGCCACACGCTCGATCTCCAGCTTGAGTTGAACCACCTCGGCGTTGAGGGCTTCGCGGTCGGTGGCGTTGTTCGTCGCGTTGGCCGACTGCACGGCCAGCTCGCGCATGCGCTGCAGCATGTCGCCCAGCTTGCCGAGCGCGCCTTCGGCGGTCTGCGCGAGCGAGATGCCGTCGTTCGCATTGCGCGCGGCGACGTTCAGGCCGCGCACCTGCGTGTTCATGCGCTCGGCAATGGCCAGGCCGGCGGCGTCGTCCTTGGCGCTGTTGACGCGCAGGCCCGAGGACAGGCGCTGCATCGACACGGCCAGCGAGGATTGCGAGGAATTCAGGTTGCGCTGCGCATTCAGCGAAACGACGTTGGTGTTGATGGTCAGGGCCATGGCCGCTCCTTCGGAAAATCGTTGACTTCCGGCGTGAGCGCCGGTGGGGCTGGTTGGTCAGCGAATTCTTGAGGGGCGGCGCGGCGGTGAATCCGGCAATAAGCGGCGGCTTCCCGGTGCATCTTCGAAATGGAAAAGCCCCGGCTTCACAGCGCGGGGCTTGGAGTAGCGGGCCTCGTGGCCCGCGTTGCGCTCGCCTTTCGATCAGCGCAGCAGCGACAACACCTGCTGCGGCAACTGGTTGGCCTGGGCGATCATCGCCGTGCCGGCCTGCTGCAGGATCTGCGCACGCGACAGGCTCGCGGTTTCCGCCGCGAAGTCGGCATCCACGATCCGGCCGCGGGCGGCCGAGAGGTTCTCGGACGTGACCATGATGTTGGCGATTGCGTTCTCGAAGCGGCTTTGCACCGCACCGAGCGTGCCGCGGGCGGTGTTGACGGCGGTGAGCGCGGTGTCGATGGCGTCCATCGCGAAGGTGGCGCTTTCGGCGCTGGCGATGGACAGGTTGGCAATGCCGGTCTCTTCGGCGCCTTCCGTCAGCGTGCCGTTGGTGGTGCCGGCGGTCACGCCGGTGAGGTTGGTGACGTTGGCGATGACCAGGGGCACGTCTGTCGCGGTCGCCGAGGTGATGGCGCCGTCGGCGGCCATCGTCACGCCGGCCAGCGCGGTCGGGTTCGCGGCCTTGGCGGTGGCAAAGGCGGCGACCAGTTCGGTCAGCGCGTCGCCGGCGGTGCGCCCGACGTCCGCGGCGATGGCCACCGACACGCCGTTGATGTCCAGCGAAGTGGCGATGGCGCCATCGGTCGCGGTGAGCGCGCCGAGCGTCTGGTCGTAGGAGTCGGCCGAGGTTTTCAGTGTGCCCAGCGCAGCGAGATCGGCGTCGGCAATCGCGGCCAGCGAGATCGTCTCGCCCGAGTTGGCGCCGACCTGAAAGTTCTTGGCGGTGAAGCTGCCGTCGAGCAGGCTCGTGCCGTTGAACTTTGTCGTCGTGGCAACGCGGCCGATTTCTTCCTTGAGCTGGGCCACTTCGGCCTGCAGGGCGTCGCGGTCGGTCTGGTTGTTGGTGGCGTTGGCCGACTGAACCGCCAACTCACGCATGCGCTGCAGCATGTCGCCCACTTTGCCCAGCGCGCCTTCGGCGGTCTGCGCCAGAGAGATGCCGTCGTTGGCATTGCGGGCGGCCACGTTCAGGCCCTTGATCTGCGCGTTCATGCGCTCCGAGATCGCCAGGCCGGCGGCATCGTCCTTGGCGCTGTTGACGCGAAGGCCCGAGGACAGGCGCTGCATCGACAGGGCCAGCGCGGATTGCGTCATGCCGGTGTTGCGTTGTGCGTTGAGGGAAACGACGTTGGTGTTGACTGACATTGCCATGATGGCTCTCCATTAAGTTAAGACTCCCGGCAGACGCCGGCTTGGCCGTGCCAGCTTTCGCTGGCTGCGCCCGGCGGCAGTCATCCTCGGGTTCGAACTTGAGGGTCGCTTCATGTGTGGCCCTTGCTCGTTCCTTCGGCCGGCTGTTCCGGACCCCGGAGGTTGGTTGCCCGCCCCCGTTGCTTTGCTTATCGAACCGCTGGGGCCGGAACTTGAGCGCCGCACTTCGGTTTTCGTTGTTTCCTCGAAGCGGCAGCGGCTTTCCGGGCTTTCCACGGGGAGATATCGACACTAAAGGCGGCCTACTTCAGGGGTTTCACCGAGGCCCGTGTAGGAAGTTGCCTGACAGGCGGTGTTCTGCGGCACGGACAGCACGCACAGCGCCGCCCCTATTCAGGTCGCGCGCTTGCCTCACTACAGTTCTCTCCACGGTGAACGCGAAAGCAACACCCCGAACACCCGCCAGACATCTCCGCCAGACACACCGAACCGAGGACGCCGCCATGAACACCGAACAGATCCTGATGGAAATCC
>NZ_JACDCU010000067.1 GCF_013817365.1 Methylibium sp.
CCTCCCAGCTGCTGTGCGAGATCACCGAAACGGCCGCGATGGACGACCTCAAGGCCACGCAGCGCACCTTCGACGGGCTGGTGCGCATCGGCGTGTTCCTGTCGATCGACGACTTCGGTACTGGCTACTCGAGCCTGAGCCATCTGCGCCAGCTGCCGGCGCGCCAGCTCAAGATCGACCGCAGCTTCGTGAGCGACATCGAAACCAGCAACGATGCGCGTGCGATCGTCAGTGCCGTCATTCAGCTGGCCCATGCGCTCGGATTGGGCGTCGTCGGCGAGGGCGTCGAGAACGAGGGCCAGCGCGACATCCTGATCGAGCTGGGCTGCGATGAACTGCAGGGCTTCTTCTTCGCCAGGCCGATGTCGGCCGACACGCTCGTGGCTTGGACCGAGGGGCGAAAACCTGCCGGCGCGGCGGACTTTTCGGCGTCGGTGCTGTTTGCCGAATACTCGGACTGAGCGAGGCGCGCCTAGACTGCTGTCGAGGCCCACAGACTTCGCCACGGGAGCTCGCCATGCAGACGGCGGCACGCATCGAACTATTGCAGCGGATGCCCCTCTTCGGCGCCATCCGCGACGACGCGCTCGAGTTCATCGTCGAGCAGACGCGCTCGGTGGTCGCCCACGCGGGTTCGTTCTTCTTTCGCGAGAACGAGCCCGCGCGAAGCATGTTCGTGCTCGAGTCGGGTCGCGTGGCGGTGCTCAGGAACTGGCGGCACCAAAAACTCCTGGTTCGCGAGCTCGGCCAGGGCGACTGTTTCGGGGAGATGGCCTTGATGGACCTGCGGCCGCGATCGGCCTCGGTGCGGGCCGAGACGGACTGCTCGGCGCTCGAACTCATGCCCGCCACGCTCCTGGCGCTGTTCGAACGCGACGTCGAGCAGTTCGCACTGATCCAGATGAACATGGGCCGCGAGGTCTGCCGCCGGCTGCGCGAGACCGACGAACAGTTGTTTCGCGTCCGCATGGGCGAGGCGCCGGCGTCCACGGAGCACGGCTTCGGTTCGACATGAGCCGCCGCCGCCGCGGCTTGCACGGCTGTGACGCAGGGTGGAAACGTTCGACTGGCGCAACCCGAGCCCGACGATGAACCTCACGGAACTCAGCATCGCCACGTGCGGATGCGCCGCGATCGTCCTGGGCTCCGGCCGATTCATTTCGCCTGCGCCCGCCGACCCGCATCCACATCCATGTACTGCCATGTGTCCTGCCAGAACACCGGCCGCCGATAGCCCTCCACCCACGGATGCACCATGTCCGTGGCGATGCGGTGCACGTGCGTCTTGTAGGGCATGTACGCCACCGCCAGGCGCTTCGCTTCGAAGAACAGCTTCTCGCGTTCCGGCCCGTCCGGCAGCCCGCTCATGCGCTCGTAGATCGCGTCCATCTCCGGCAGCTTGAAGCGCGCCAGGTTCTGCCCGCCGGCCTGCGGGCCGTGCATGCGCGCGAGCGAACCCTGGCCGTCGGGCGAGCCGGCGGTGGAGCCGAGCACCCAGACCATCAGCTTGCCGGCGCGTGCCTGCTTGAGCTGCTCGGGCCATTGCGCGGCGCCGAAGGCGGTGCGGATGCCGATGGCGTCCATGTTGCGTTTCCACAGCTCGTCGAACTGGCGCGAGATCTGGTCGGGCTGGGTGGCGATCTCCAGCACCAGCGGCGAGCCGTCGGGTTGCTCGCGCCAGCCGTCCCTGTTCTTGTCGACGTAGCCGTAGGTGTCGAGCAGGGCCTTGGCGCGCGCCGGGTCGTAATCGCCGTTCTCGCTCTTGAACGCGGGGTCGTAGCCGGTGGTGTGCGGCGGGATCGGGCCCTGCGCGGGGATCGCCTGCCCGCGGCGCACGAGTTGGATCTCGCGTTCCACGTCGATGCCCAGCGAGATCGCGCGCCGCAGCGCCACCTTGTGCGGCTCGTTGCCGCCCACCACCGGGTGCTCCCAGTTGAAGTAGGTGAGCGCCGTGTCGGGCTGCAGCACGCGGTAGGCGCGGATGTCCTGCTTGGCCAGGTTGGGTGCGATCTTGCCGCCCGGCATGGCCTGGTTGACGAACTCGCCCGGCACGGCGATCACGTCGATCTGGCCGTTCAGGAAAGCCAGCCAGCGCGGCTGCTGCTCCTCGATGATGGAGACCTCGACGCGATCGACCAACGGCAGTCGCCGGCCCTGGTATTTGGCCAGCAGGGCCTGGCCTTCGGCGTCGTCTGCAGCCGGCTCGGCCTCGAACAACATCTCGCGAAAAGCCGGGTTGCGCTCCAGCACGATCTGCGAGCTGCGCCGCCAGGCGCCGAGCTTGAAGGGCCCCGTGCCCACCGGGTGCTCGGAGATGCGGTCGCCGTAGAACTCGACCACTTCGCGCGCGACGCCATCGACCAGACCGCCGGTCAACGACTCCAGCAGGCGCGGACGCGGCTTGTCGGTCTGCAGGCGCAGCGTGTAGCGGTCGAGCGCGCGCACACCCTCGATCTCGCGGTCGTAGTCGAAGGGCTGCTTGCCCTCCAGCGCGGCCTGGCGCAAGGCGTTCAGTCCGCTGAAGCCGATTTCCTCCACACCGCCCCAGGCAGGGCTTTTCAACGCCGGGTCGGCGAAGCGCTTGAGCGCGTAGGCGAAGTCGTGTGCCGTCAGTTCGCGCTTGCGGCCCTTGAACGCCGGGTCGTCGGCGAAGTGGATGCCGGGCTTGACGCGCACGGTCCAGGTGCGGAAGTCGTCCGAGACCTCCGGCATGCCGGTCGCCGTCAGCGGCTTGATCTTCGAGGGCCGCGCGAGGTGGTCGTAGTGGTACAGGCCCTCGAAGATGTGGGCGGTGATCGTGCGCGAGTAGAGGTCGGAGATCTGCGCCGGGTCGAAGCCGGTCTCGGCCACGGGGAAGGACACGCGCAGCAGCTTGGGCGGGCCGCCCGCGGCGGCGGTCTGCGCACCGGCGGCGCCGGGCAGGTCGAGCGTGCCGCCCAGCAGGCCGGCCGCGGCGCTGCCGGCCGACAAGGCGGTCAGGGTAAAGCGGCGGCGGGTGAGGTCGGTTCTCGTCATGACGTGGCAGTCGGTCCTGGTTCGGTGTCTAAGGCTCGCGCCGTTCGGCGTTGTCGATGTCGATGTAGCGCCAGAAGTCGCGCATGAAAGGGTGGCGGCGATAGCCTTCGACCCCGGGGTGCATCAGGTCGGTGGCGATGCGGTGGCCGGAAATCTTGTAGGGCATGTAGGCCACGCCCAGCAGCTCGGCCCGGTCCATCAGCGCTTCTCGCTCGGGGCCGTCAGGCAGGCGCAGTTGCCGCTCGTAAAGGGCGTTGAAGGCCGGCAGGTCGAATCGCGCATGGTTGGCCTGGCCCTTGTTGGGGCCGTACATCAGGTCGAGGAAGTAGCTGCCGTCCGGGCTGGCCGCGCCCCAGGCCACGCCCCAGATCATGAGCTTGCCGGCGCGCGAGGCCTTGAGGTTCTCGGGCCACTGCGCGGTGCGGAACTCGATGCGCAAACCCACGGCGCTCATGTTCTTTTGCCACAGCTCCTGCAACTGGCGCGAGGCCTGGTCGGACTGGCTGGCGTACTCGAGCACCAGGGCCGAGCCGTCGGGCTGCTCGCGCCAGCCGTCGCCGTTGCGATCGACGTAGCCGTACAGGTCGAGCAGCGCCTTGGCGCGCGGGCGGCTGAAGTCGCTCATCTCCGTCTTGAGCTGGGCGTCGTAGCCGCTGACCAGCGGCGGCACGATGGTTTGCGCGGGAATGGCCTGCGACCGGCGCACGACCACCAGTTCCTCGTGCACGTTGTAGGCCAGTGAAATGGCGCGGCGCAGCGCCACCTTCTCGGGCGCGTAGCCGCCGACCAGCGGATGCTCCATGCCGAAGTAGCTGAACATCGAATCGACCATCGGCGCACGGTCCATCACGATGCCCTGGCGCGCGAGGTGCGGCGCCAGCTCGTTGTTGGGAATCGCCAAGCTCGAGAACTCGGCCGGCAGGCGCTCGAGCAGGTCGTGCTCGGCGTTGAGAAAACCCAGCCAGCGCGGCTGCGCCTCCTCGACGATGGCCACTTCGATGCGGTCGATCATCGGCAGCCGGCGGCCCTTGAAGGCCGCAGCGATGGCCTGCGAGCGCACATCGTCTGCCGGCGCTTGCTCGTCGTAGAAGTGCTCGCGGTAGCCGGGGTTGCGTTCGAGCACGATGCGCGAGCTGCGCCGCCAGTCGGCAAGCATGTAGGGCCCCGTGCCCACGGGATGCTCCATCTCGCGGCCGGCGTGCGCCTCGACCACTTCGCGCGCCACCGCGCCCATCACGCCGCCGTCGGCCATCACGTAGGCGAAGCGCGGCGCGGGCTCGGCCAGCCGGATCTCGAAGGTGTAGCGGTCGAGCGAGCGCGCACCGGAGGCAGGTGTGTCGTAGGGAAACGGCGTGTCGTCTTCGAGCACCTTGGCGCGCAACTCCGACAGGCCGAGGATCTTCGCGTTCTCGAACTGGAACAGGTTCGGGCTCTTGAACTTCGGGTCGTAGTGCCGCTTGAGCGAGTACACGTAGTCCTCGGCGACCAGCTCGCGACGTTGCCCCTTGAATGCCGGGTCGTCGGCGAAATAGATGCCGGGCCGGATGCGGAAGGTGAAGCGCGTGAAGTCGTCCGCCACCTCGGGCAGCGCCACCGCCGTCTGCGGCTTCACGCGGGCCGGGCGGCTGAGGTAGTCGTAGGTGAGCGGTGCCTCGAAGATGTTGGCCGCGATGACGCGCGAATACAGGTCGCTGATCTGCGCCGGATCGAAGCCGCTCTCGGCCACGGGGAAGGCATACCGAAGGACCTTAAGCTCGGCGCCCGGGGCGCCGGCAGAGGCGGGCTGGGCCTCGCTTCTCGAGGGACCGAGCAAGCCGATCAGGGCGGACAGGGCCAAGGCGCAGGCAAGGCCGTGTCTGAGCATTGATTCTTCCCTTCGTCCTGAGGAGGAGTGACGCTGATGCACGCGCCCGAGCGGCGAGCGACGCCAGCGAGTCTAGGGTCCCGCCGCGCGGGAGTTGTCGGGTGCGTGGCCTTGATGCACCGGGCGAGGTCGCTGGTCGCGCCGTTGCCGGTGTTGCCGGTGTTGCTCCCTCTCCCTCTGGGAGAGGGCCGGCCGGCTTTGCAAAGCCCGCTCGGAGACATACTTCTTCGCTGTTGGAGGCAGCCGCAGCCCATTGGTTCACGCTGCAAGGGCAGCCTTGGCTGTGAAGTTCCACCGGCTTGTTGGTGCCCACTCGTACATCACCCGGCGTCGTGGGGCGAGAGTTCCGGGGGAAGAACGAGGGCTGCACGACAGGCGCGGCGGATCGGCCGGCAAATTCTTCCGCACCAGACGCCGCGGCGGGTGCAATTCTTACTTGCCGCCGCCTACAGCAGGCGTGCCTATCTCGCCGACAGCCTGCGACTCGCCCGCCAAGCCTCACCCGCCGTCCAGATCGACACGCCCAGCAGCACCAGGTCCTTGGCGAGAAACTGCCCCGGCAAGGCCGAGAGCGCGGGGAAGCCATAGCCCGGCTCCCACACGCCGGGCGTGGTGAGCATGAAGCTCAGGGTGATGAGGAAGGTGATCACGGCGCCGATGCTGCCGATGGCCGAGGCTTTGGGCCAGAACGCGCGCGTGACGATCAGCAGGCCGACCGAGATTTCGATCACGCCGATCACGTTGGACAGGCCTTGCAGCCCCAAGGACTGATAGGCCCAGGCCCAGATCGGGCTGTTCGACACCATCGGCTCGATGTTCTTCGCCTCGTAGGCGGTGAACTTCAGCAGTCCGGCCCACAGGAAGATGAGCGCCAGCCCGTAGCGAAAGATTTTGGCTCCGACGCGCTCGAGCGGTAGGTTGGCCGCATCGTGAACGGCCTGATCGGCGGCGCGTCGCTCCGGGCCGGTCCAAACATGCGCCTGACTTCCAATCGTCGCCGCCATTTCGATTCTCCTTTTCGATGCTTCAGGGCCCGGTGCTCAGGCTGCGCAGGAACTCCACCATGTCTGCGCCCTGTTCCGCGTCCGAGAAGTAGAACGGGTGCGGCGCGGTCGCCGTGCGGCCTGCGGCGCCGGGGTTCAACAGGCTGTCGAGATCGGGCACCGAGTTGTCGTGCAGGAAGTTCGGCTTGCGCGCCAAGTCCAGCAGCAAGGGCATCGCGGTGCCTCGGATGTCGCCGCGCAGGGTGGCGTTCACGACCGCCATCTTGTCGTCGAAGATGCTGCCCGGGGTGTTCAGGATTGCGTTCAGCGTGCCTTCCCGGTCGGGCGACAGCACGGCCGGCATGTCGCCCGGAAAGATCGTCCCCATGGCGACGATGAAAGCGGGTACCGCCCGGCTCTGGTCGACGTTGTGGCATTGGACGCAGGCGCCGTTGCGGAACAGCGAGCGGCCGCGCGCGATCGCGCTGGCGTCGCCCGCCACGCCGGCCGGCGCCTGCAGGCTGTTGAGGTAGGCGTTCATGTCGAGCAGCTTGGTGTTGTCGACGCGGATGCCCAGCGGCGCTTCTTCGGTGCCGGGCATCGGGTGCGCGGCGGCCTGCACGTAGGGATAGCCGGTCACCCCGGTGGCGGCCAGCACCGCGACGTAGTCGTCGGCGATCTCGGCGCCGGCAGCCGCGCCGCCGAGCTTCATCAGGAAGGCTCGGCCGCCGGCGGTCGTCAGCGTCGTCGGGTCGAGCAGCCCGGTGTAGACCAGGTTGCCGAAGTTGTCGAGTCGGGCAATCGTTCCGTCGGTGCCCCAGGGCGCGGCCAGGTCGGTGCGGAACAGCGCCGAGTTGTGCATCGGGTCGCCGTTGCCGTCGAAGGTGTCGTCGAACGTGCCGATCGGGTAGGCCACCGGGTTGTTGAGGTAGGCATCGACCTCGGCTTCGCTGGAGTTCTCGGTCAGCCCGGCCTGCGCCGGATCGCGGCCGATGCTCGCGCCGCCGTTCGCAGTGAGTGCGAGTTGCAGCACCGGGTAGTAGGCGCGCGAGTTCTGGGCCAGGGCGATGAGCGCGCCGAAGTTGAGGTTGTGCGAGGCAAGCCCGTCGAGCCGCTTGCCGATGCCGCCGCCCGCCGCCGGCGTCGGCAGGGAGCGGTCGGTGCGGGTGTGGCACAGCGCGCAGCTCGCACCGGTCTTGTCGCCGTTGGCGATGTCGAAGCTGCCGTCGCCGTTGCTGTCCACGGGCACGATGCCGATGACGGCTCTCGCGTTGATCAGCGTGATGGTGGTGGCCGGGTTGTTGAGGATCGGCGCGTTCGCTGGCGAGAGGTCGGTGTTCAACTCCGCGGCGATGGCTGCCAGCGTGGGCGCATCGACCGCCGCGGCGAGCGCGTCGCTGTCGACGCTGAGCCCGAGGCCCAGCGCCTGCACGGGCGTCACTCCCGCCGCCACGATGCCTTGTTGCAGCCGCATTGCATCGGTCCAAAAGCGTTCGGTTCCGAACAGCTCGAAGCGGAATACGTCGCGCCCGGCCGTCGCGTTGCCGGTGGCATGCACGACCGGTGTGCCTTGCGAGGTCGGGCCATCGGAGCGGGAATCGTCGCCGTCGCCGCCGCAGCCGACGAGAAGAATGGAAACGGCGAGAGCCTCTCGCCAACCGCCTGAATGGTGTCGAGAGTGCATGACCGCTCCTTTGTTTGCCTCGGATTCGACGGAACGACAATGAAGCTGCGAGAGGTCATAGCAATCGAGGTGCCTGAACGGCATGGTTGCTTCCCTGACAAGATGCCGAAGGGCCTGAACTTCACAGCACCCTTGCTCACCGGAGAACATCATGGGCGACATGTTCTGGCGCATCGACTGGC
Source organism: Methylibium sp. (assembly GCF_013817365.1). GTDB lineage: Bacteria > Pseudomonadota > Gammaproteobacteria > Burkholderiales > Burkholderiaceae_C > Methylibium. The sequence goes on from NZ_JACDCU010000067.1 coordinate 7,729, forward strand.
ATGGCATCGTCACGCCGACGAACTCGTTGATGGAGTTGATGCTGCGCGGCAGCATCATGTACTTCGTTGTGTTCGGCTTGTTGCGTTTCGCGCGCAAGCGGCAGGCCGGAGGAATCGGCACGACCGATGTTCTGGTCATCGTTCTGCTGGCCGAGGTGGCCGGGAACGGCTTCGCGGCAGAGTACAAGTCGGTGGTCGAGGGCGCTGTGCTCGTCGGCACCGTCCTGTTCTGGAGTTACGTGCTCGAATGGGCTGCGCATCGGTTCCCGGCGCTCGAGCGGATTCTTCACGCGCCGACACTGGTCCTCATCGAGAACGGAAAAATGCTTCGCAAGAACATGAAGGCCGAACTCGTCACGAAAGAGGAATTGATGGCCCAGTTGCGCGAAGCGGGTATCGAGGACTGCGCCCAGGTGAAGCGAGCCTGCATGGAAGCCGACGGCATGATCAGCATCATCAAGATGAAAGCGTGAGTTCTGCGCCATCGTTCGAGATGGCGCCGATAAAGCACATGCGCCGCTTCTCGCCGTACTTCGCCATCTCGTAGCCGCCATTGGCGATGGGCAGCCGCTGGTCGTTCTACGCGTAGGGGAGGATCGTCTGCGGATGCCAGGCGTCCGAGGGCAAGTCCTAGCGGCCCGGTAAGCGAACCGGCCGCGAGCCGCGAGCGCAAGGCTCTAGACTCGCGCCAGCATCGATCGACCCGACACGACGACGCGGCACCCGCGAAGGCAGCCCCGCTGCCCCCCGCCGCCCGCACTGGAGCAAAGAACCCCGCGATGACGGCCTACCTGATCCGGCGCCTGTGGCAAACCATCCCGACGCTGGCCGGCGTGGTGCTGCTGGTCTTCTTCCTGTTCAAGTACTTCGGCGGCGACCCGGCCGAGATCCTCGGCGGCCTCAACGCCAGCCCCGAACAGATCGACGCGATCCGTCAGCAGCTCGGCCTGAACGAGCCGGTATGGCAGCAGCTGTGGATCTTCGTGCAGCGCATCGTCACCTTCGACTGGGGCCAAAGCTGGGCCACCAACGAGCCGGTCGCATCGCTCTTCGCCAGCCGCCTGCCGGCCACGCTGACGGTGATGGTGCCGATCCTGCTGCTCGACGTGCTGCTGGCCATTCCCTTCGCACTCGGCGTGGCGTATGTGCGCGGCTCGCTGACCGACCGCTCGATCATGGTCGTGACGACGATTGCGCTGTCGATCAGCTTCCTGGTCTACGTGATCGTCGGCCAGTACTTCTTCGCCTTTCGGCTTGGCTGGTTCCCGGTGCAGGGCTGGAGCGACAGCCTGTGGACGAACCTGACGGTCTATACGCCGCTGCCGGTGCTGCTGGCGGTGATGGTGGGCTTGGCGCCGCAGACGCGGCTGTACCGCACTTTCTTCCTCGACGAGATCGGGCAGGACTACGTGCGCACGGCGCGCGCCAAGGGGCTGACCGAGACGCGCATCCTGCTCAAGCACGTGCTGCGCAACGCGATGATCCCCATCCTCACCAACCTGTCGGTGGCGCTGCCGGGCATCTTCGTCGGCTCGTTCCTGATCGAGGTGTTCTTCTCCATTCCCGGGCTCGGCCGCGAGGTGCTGCTGGCCGTGAACCGCAGCGACTACCCGGTGATCCAGGCGGTGACGATCTATATCGCCGTGATCACCATGGCGATCAACGTGGCGACCGACGTGCTCTACAAGATGGTCGATCCGCGGGTGGTTCTCAAATGAGCGCTGCCTTGCCGGCGCCTGGCGCACCGGTCGTCGCCACGAGCCGGCGCTCCGAAGGCGTGTGGGCCGCGGCGTGGCGGCGCTTTCGGGGCGACCGGGTCGGCATGGTGTCGCTCGCCATCGTGGTGGGGTTCCTGTTCATGGTGGTGCTCTCCACCGCCGGGCTGGTGGCGTCGGGCTGGCAGACCGAAGCCGGCGTGCCGAATGCGCCGCCCACCTTCATGGGCCCTGCGCCGCCGGGCAGCAAGGCGGTCATCCCGGAGCCGCCTGGCCCGAACGTCGACCTCTCCGACATCGACCCGCTGGCGCCGCGCTACGAGGCCTGGGACCAACGTGCCGAGCAGTACAGCACCGTCGAGACCCCGCGCGCCGAAACCCTGCCCTTCGGCGCCGACCGGCTCGGCCGCGACGTGCTCTCCAAGGCGATCAAGGGCGCGGAGATCTCCATCTTCGTCGGCGTTTCGGCGGCGCTGCTCGCCACCGTGATCGGCACCGTGCTCGGCGCCTTGGGTGGTTTCTTCGGCGGCAAGGTCGGCGACTTCCTCGAGTGGGTCTACAACGTCTTCACGTCGATCCCCGGCATCCTGCTGATCTTCGCCTTCGCCGCGGTCGCGGGGCGCGGCGTCGAGTCGGTGGTGCTGATCCTGGGCCTGACCGGCTGGACCGGCATCTACCGGCTGGTGCGCGCCGAGTTCATCAAGCATTCGGTGCGCGAGTACGTGCGCTCGGCCGAGGCCATCGGCGCCTCGGCGGCGTCGCGCATGTTCCGCCACATCCTGCCCAACGTGAGCCACGTGGTGCTGGTGCAGTTGTCGGTGCACGTGGTGGGCTTCATCAAGGCCGAGGTGATCCTGAGCTATCTGGGCCTGGGCGTGTCGGTCGACGAAGTGAGCTGGGGCACGATGCTCGCCGAGGCGCAGGGCGAGTTGATCCTCGGCCACTGGTGGCAGCTTGCGGCGGCCACGCTTTTCATGGCAGTGTTCGTCACGGCGTTTTCGCTCATGACGGATGCACTGCGCGATGCGCTCGATCCCAAGTTGCGGGGGGCGGAATGAGGAACGGGCCAACGCAGTGCCAACGACGCCGTCTCAGTCTTGATTCTTGTGGGTCGAGCAGGGCACCGAGGAGCCATTGAAATGAGCGACTACACGGCCACCATCGCGTGGGAACGCGGCGGCAGCGACTTCATCACTCACGGCTACAGCCGCGCGCACCGCTGGCGCTTCGATGGCGGTCTCGAAGTACCCGCGAGCAGTTCGCCGCAGGTGGTGCCGCTGCCGATGTCGGACGCGGCGGGCGTCGATCCCGAGGAGGCCTTCGTCGCCTCGCTGTCGAGTTGCCACATGCTGTGGTTCCTCGACATCGCGGCGCGGCGCGGGCTCACCGTCGATGCGTATACCGACAAAGCCAGCGGCGTGATGGCGAAGAACGCCGAGGACAAGCTGGCGATGACCGTGGTGACCTTGCGTCCGCGCGTCGTGTTCGCCGGCGCGGCGCCGAGCGAGGCCGACCTGCATGCGCTGCATCACCAGGCGCATGAGTGCTGCTTCATCGCATCCTCGGTGCGCACCGAGGTGCGCTGCGAACCGGTGCTCGACTGAACCCGAAAAGAAGGAAGAAGCGAACGTGCTGCTCACCGTCGACAACCTGCGCGTGCGTTTTCGTCTCGGCCGCGGCGACGAGCGCAGCCACATCGAGGCGGTGGGCCGCGGCGAAGCGTGCGTGAGTTTTCAGATCGCCGAGAACTCGACCCTGGCGCTGGTCGGCGAGTCGGGCTCGGGCAAGACCATCACGGCGATGTCCATCCTCAATTTGCTGCCCGAGAACGCCGAGCGCCGCGGTGCCATCCGCTTCATGGGCCGCGATCTGCTTGCCGCTTCCCTGAGCGAGTTACAGGCGCTGCGCGGCAAGGACATCGCCTGCGTGTTCCAGGACCCGATGACTTCGCTCAACCCGGTGTTCACCGTGGGCGACCAGCTTGTCGAGCCGCTGCGCATTCACCTCGGCATGGGTCGGCGACAGGCGCGCGCGCGCGCCGAGGCGCTGCTGAACGAAGTGGGCATGCCCGATCCGAAACGCCGGCTCGACGCCTATCCGCACGAGCTTTCGGGCGGACAGCAGCAGCGCGTGATGATCGCGATGGCCATCGCCTGCGAGCCCAAACTGCTCATCGCCGACGAGCCGACGACTTCGCTCGACGTGACCATCCAGCGCCAGATCCTCGAACTGCTCGCGGGGCTGAAGGAGCGCATGCGCATGAGCATGCTGTTCATCAGCCACGACCTCGGCGTGGTGGGCGAGATCGCCGATCACGTGGTGGTCATGCGTGAGGGCACGGTGCGCGAACAGGGCCCCGTGGCGCGCATCTTCGCCGCGCCGCAGGACGCCTACACGCGCGCGCTGCTGGCCTGCCGGCCGACGCTGGAGCGGCCACCGGCACGGCTGATGGTGATCGACGAGCACCTGGCGGCGCAGAAGCTTGCTGTGCCTGCAGGCGGTGCCGGCGTCGAGGCCACCGACGTGATCCCCAGCGAACCGCTGGCAGAGCAGGGCGCTCGGCTCAAAGACCCGAATGCGCCGATGGTGCTGCGTGTCGAATCGCTCAGCAAGAGCTTCTGGCTGCGCTCGGGCGTGTTCGGCCGCAAGGAGTTTCCGGCCGTCAGGAACGTGAGCTTCGAGCTGCGGCGAGGGCACACGCTGGGCATCGTCGGCGAGTCGGGCTCGGGCAAGACGACCACCGGCCTGGCGCTGCTGCGCCTGCACGAAGCGAGCGGCGGGCCGCTCTGCGGCAGCGCCATGTTCTACAGCGGCAGCAGTGGCACCTCGGGCCCCGGCGGGCAGGATTTGCTCACGCTGAGCAAGGGCGACTGGCTGGCCTACCGGCGCCGTTTGCAGGTCGTGTT
>NZ_JACDCU010000068.1 GCF_013817365.1 Methylibium sp.
CATCCGACCCACCCGAACCGAGGTGGCTCGTCGGTCTGTAGTGCGGGAAGGCTGGCCACGCTCCTGGCTTCGTCGAGCGTCGCGCTGATGGCGAGCAGCATCATGAGCGATACGATCGATTGATCGAAGAGGTGCGCCGTGAAAAAGTTCATGACGTGCCCGAACAGCGCGGCACCGACCGCCCACATCTGGAACTTGTCGCTGTCGGGCAGGTTGCTTCGCAACGCCGCGTTGCCGATCCAGCGGAAGGCGAGGGCGATGCTCGCCACGAAGGTGAGCATCAGCGGAAGGCCCCCTAGCACACCCATCACGAGGTAGTGGTTCGTGAGGTCCGTGTGCTGGGCGTTTGCCTGGATGCCGGTCGGCATCCAGTGCCGCGTGAAGTCGGTGCCGACCAACCACCACTCGTCGAGGTGCTCGAGCGCAGCGTGGATGAGCTGGGCGCGGTGCCAGCCGGTGCTGCCGCCGACGATGTCGACGCGCGCCATCAGGTAATAGAACGGATCGTTCATCACAATCTGCAGGACGGCGATGCCCGCGATTCCCGCCCCGAGCACGAGGCCGATCCCCGAACGGGCCTTCCAAAGCATCATGGCGAGAAGCGCGAAGCACACCATCAGCACCGGGCCGCTCGACGCGGCGCTGAAGACGATCGCGGCGCCCGCTGCGACACCGACGATCGACGTCATTGGATGCCGATGCCACAGCGACATGGCCAGCACCAGGCATGCAGCGCCGACCGTGCCCGCGAGAATGGGGTGGGCGAACGGCCCGGCGGCGCGGAACTTGCCTTCTCTGGACTGCGTCATCAACCCGCCCATCGCCTCGAACGGGTTCTCGCCGGACGAGTACTCGACGAGCATCAGCACGCCGATCGGGGCGAGGACGAGGCCGCTCAGCCCGATCAGCCGTCGGATGTCGGCCATGTCGCGCACGAACACGCGCAGCAGGAAGTAGCTGCCCAGGTAGTCCCACACCAGCCCGCAGCGGAACGCCAGGTCGTTCGAGTCGTGGAAGCCCCAGCTCGCGACGATCCAGACGCCCCAGGCGGTCCAGATCGAGTCCATGGCGTTCCAGCCGGACGAGAGCCCTTCGCGCCGCAGCATGCAGCGCAGGAACCCGAGGACGATGATCAACCGCAGGAAGGTGAGGGCCGTGCCGTCGATCATGATCAACTGGCCGCGCGGCATCCAGGCGAAGGTCATCAGCAGCGGGAGCACCGCCCATCGACGGGGCAGCAGCAACTGGCCGAGGCTGGCGAGCGCCAGGAAAACGATGCCGAAGTTCGCTGTCAACGTTCTGCCGCCCGCTCCGGGTCGTTCTCCATCAGTCTTGAGGGCCGCCGGACGTCGATCGCCGGTGGCTCACGGCCGATGCCACAGCAGCGCACGCACCCGCGCAGCCTGTTCGCGACGCAGGTAAGCCGCCTTGGCCGGGGACAGGGCGGGGCGCCGAGCGCTCAGGTGGTACCACAGGTAGCCGACGTACTGGACGGCCGCGCTGACAACGACGGGTTTCTCGCTCAAGCGGCGAGCGCACTTGAAGAGTTCGAACACCGGGTGCGACGCGAAGGAGCCGTCACGCATGCCCAGCTTCAGCAAGCCGCGCAAGCGGCCGCCGGCCGACGACGTCGGACGGTAGTGATGCACCGTCAGGTCGGTTTGCGGACGCACGGTCCAGCCGACCCGCTGGGCGTCGATCTGGGCCAACCAGTCCTCGCCACCGTAGAGCAGCGGCGTGTAGCCTCCGATCTCGTCGAAGCAGGCTCGGCGGAACATCTGCACGCCGCCGGCCACCGCCTGCGGCGAGTTTGCCGGGCGGCAGCGCCATTCGCCGCCGATGCGCTCGTGGACGTAGCCGCCGGTGATCCCGAGGGTGGGGTCGAACTCGAACTCCTTCAGCAGCCTCTCGAAATAGTCGCTGCGCGCCGGTGCGATATCCGCATCCTGGACGCACACGTAATCGAACGGGAACTCCCTCGCAAGCTCGTAGGCCGAGCCGATGGCTCGGTACTGGGCGCCGAAGCTTCGCTTCGCCGGGCTGCCGTTGCGCACCAGCTTGATGAAGGCGTGGTCCGCTGCGTAGCCCGCCACGATCTCCGCGGTCCGGTCGGTCGAACCGTCGTCCACGATGAACCAGGCCAGCGGCTTCGCAGTCTGCCGCAGGACGGATTGGATTGCGAAGCCGATGTACTGCTCCTCGTTCTTCGCCGCGGTGATGAGTACGAACGCGCCCCTCATGGCAACCCCTCAGAAAGTGGAAATCAGCTTCCGTGAAGCGGAGCCGAGGACCCGGACGTTCCGCGCAGACGGTCGACCGCCATCCATCTCAGGCAAGCCGCGCTGGATTTCGCCTTCTGCATCCGGTCGGACGAGAGCCTGCGGTTCGTCATGGAAGCGATGGAATGCCCGGCGATGCGCACGGCGTGGTGCACGTAGGAAATCAGCACGTACAGGCTCGATGCGGTTCGAGAATGGTGCTTCGCCCAGTATTGGCAATCGGCTCGCTGCATCTCGATCGAGAAACGCAGCGGAGCGTTCGATGAACTCGCTCCGCCGTAATGGATCGCTTCGGCGAAGGGGACGAAGACGACCTGCCACCCGGCGTGCCAGAAGCGCTTGCACCAATCCATGTCTTCGCCGTAGATGAAGAAACCCTCGTCGAGCAGGCCGACCCGGTCGATCGCCCGACGTTTTGCGACGAGGAAGCATCCGCTCAGGATGTCGACCGGAGTGACTCGGTCCGGCGCCTCGTGCCATTGCAGGTAGCCATTGAACAGCGCCAGCCGGGGCAGTAGGACGTCGAGCGCCAACGCGCGGCACAACGAGTTCCACAAACGCGGGAAGCCTTTGTAGGACACCTGCCGTTTCCCATCGCGGCCGATGATCTTCGGGCCGACGACGCCGACGTCCGCCCGGGACTCGCAGAACGCCACGAGCTCCGACAGGCATCCCTTCAGCACGTGGACGTCCGAGTTGACCAGCGCGATGTAATCACCCGTGCACCGGCGGATGCCGATGTTGTTGGCCTTGGAGAAGCCCAGGTTCGCCGTATTGCGGATCAGCGTCACCGCCGGGAATCGCCGCTGCACCATGTCGGCGGAGCCGTCGGAGGACGCGTTGTCGACGACCACGATCTCCATGGGACCGTCGTAGACGTCTTCCGCCAGCGACTGCAGGCACTCCTCGAGGTACGCCTTCGCGTTCCAGCTGACAATGATGACGGACAGGCTGACGGGTTTCATGGGCATCCGATCAATCTCAAGCCGTCTGACGTGCATCGACCATCACCATCGATTCGATCGGCGCGGTGCGCCACATGAAGCGGCGCTCGCGGAAGTAGACCGCGGCGGTTCGAATGCCGTCCGCCACCGCCAGCGTGCGCGGGCTCGGCGTCGCCACGGCGGCTTCGCACGCCCGGTCGAGCTGGGCCGCGACAACTCCGAGCGAAAAGTGCTCGCACACGAAACGACGAGCGAAGGCTCCGAGCTCGCCGCGCAGCACTGAGGAAGCCGCCAGTTCCCTGATCGCGGCCTGCACGGCTGACTCGCCCGGCGCATCGTCCGCGTGACCGAACATGCCCGCGTAGGCGAACTTGGCGGCCGACGCGGGCGAAAGGATTTCGGCGAAGCTGCCTTCGCCGGCGACAACGACCGGCTTGCCGAATGCCATGCCGCGCAACGCCGAGCTGCCCATGCCGACGATCACGTCGGCGGCGGCATAGACAGGGCGCGGGTCCAGCAGCGCGCCGAGCAGCACGACGGCGTCGCGGCCGAGCCTCGCGTTGGCGGCATCCGCCAGCTGCTGGATCTCCGCACGTGCCGTTCCGTCGCCGGCAATGAGAAGACGCAGCGGGAACTGGCGGCCCAACATCGCCACCGCCTCGATGGTGCGCCGGAGGCTGTCGCCCTTGATCGTCCGTACGAGTCGCGAGGCGGTGCCGATGACGATCTCCTCGCGGCCGACGCCGAAGCGGGCCCGTGCGTCCCGAGCGGGCCAGACGTCCGGCGCGTTGCGCGTGACATCGACCGGCGGAACGAGAAGATCGACCTTCCGGCTGCCGCGCGCGCGAGCGATGTCGACGAGCTCCTGCGTGCCGAAGGTCGTCGGGATCCGCTTCGGCAGAAGCCGAGCCACGTGCATCTGCATGTCGGTCAGCAGCAGGGGCAGGCTCGACGGCAAGTGCACGCCGTAGTACGCGTCCATCAGGGCCCATGTCTCCCAGACGTAGACCAGGTCCGGCTGCCAGTCGCTTACGGCGGCGCGCAAGGCCCGTATGCGCGGCAGGCACGGATGCATCCGGGCGGCCGGCGCGGGCAGATAACGGATGCCGCAGGAGTTGACGAGCTTCACCATCGGACCCGGCGACGCGAAGATTGCCACGTCATGGCCGTGCACATCCCGCAGCGTCACCGCCAGCTCGATGGCATTCACCGTCGTGCCACCGAGGACGAGTTCGTGAAGGAACAAGAGAATCTTCACCGGAAGGTTCCTGAGTGCGCGGCCCGATGCCTCAAGGCAATTCGATCTTCCGCCGGTCGATCAATCCGACGAACGACAGCAGCCGAAGGATGAACTTCGGCACGTGCTGCGTGCCGACCAGACCCACCAGCGAACGAGCGGAGTGCAAGCTGCTGATCCCGAGGACCAGCAGGCCGACGGCGTAAGCCGGGCCGCTCGGCAGGAGCTCGAAGCCGAGGAACGCCGAACCCGTCAGCGCGAGGAACACCAGCCCGGCCTTCGCGTTGTCGAACGACCAGCGAAAGCCGGTCATCCGTCGCACGATCGGATAGATGAGGAGGGCATGAAAGACGTAGGACGCGAAGAACGCCATGCCCGCGCCGGCGAGTCCGTAGGCGTCCACCAGCAGCCACGACAGCCCGATGTAGACGACCGTCCACGCGACCTCGGTGGCGATGTACGCCGCCTGCCTGTTCTTCGCGACGATGATGTAGCCCATGGGCCAGGTGATCACGCGCAGCGCCATGCCGATGCAGATCCACCGCAGCACGCCGACCGCCGGGACGAAGTTCTCGCTGAAGAGCAAAGAGATCAGAACCGGAGACAGCGCGAGCGTCGCCACGACGCCCGGACCCGCAAGCAGCACGCTGACGTGAGCCTGCTCGTTCACCAACCGGTTCATCTCCCGATGGTCATTGATTTGCTGCACGAGGCGGGGATAGAAGTCCGTGCCCATCGCTTGCAGAACAAACCCGACGTAGAGCCCGCCCAGGGCCCAGCCGGCTTGGTAGAGCCCCGCGCCGCTCAACCCGGAATCCCTCAGCACGATGATGCGGACCGCGTAGGACGCGCCCATCATGAGGAAGCCGCTCACCATGAACGCCACGCCCAGCTTCAGGAGCGACGCTGTGTCGCCGCGCAGCTCGTCGTAGCTGAGCTTCACCGATGCGATCTTCAGGCGGCGGCCGTACCACCACGATATCGCGGCCGACACCGCGGCGACCGCAACGAGCGCCGGAACCACGCCGCGATCGCGGAAGAAATAGATGATCGGGATGGAGACCACGGTGCCGATCGCCGCGCCGAAGGCGCTGACTCGGGCGAGGTCGGAGATCTGACGTGTGCCCTGCAGCAGCGCGCTCTGTCCGCCGGCCAGGACGTTGAAGAACACCGCGAGCGACAGCAACTCGACCCCACCGACGTGCTCGAGGTTGCCGAACGTGAGCTCGGCGACCGGCGCCGCGAACAGCGCCAGTAGGCACGCACCCGCGATGCCGAGAACGACCGTCACGCGTCGCAGCACGGTAACGGTCCGCGCGATCCGCAGCTTGTCGTCCGTCCCGACCGCTTCCGCGATCTGACGCACGCCGCTTCGCTGCACGCCCATTTCCGCGACGCTGCGGGTGACGTCGGTGATCGCCGTGTAGGCGCCCATCAGTCCGAACCCGGCCGGTCCGAGCAGCATGGCCATCAGCTTGGTACGGACGATGCCGATCAACACATTGACCAGCGTCGATCCGCCCACGACGGCGGAGGATCGGAGGATCTGGGCGTAGGTCGACTTGGCGGCCGCGGGGCCCGCGAGGTGCAGACCGTTCACGGGGATGGTCGACGCCGTGTCCGAACGCCGCGGCTGCCCGTGCGCATTGCCGGGCTGGCGCGTGCCGTCGAGCACAGGGGCGGTGATTGCAACGCCTTCCCCCGCCAGCATCGTCTGAGACGCTGAGACGCTCACGGCATGCACGCCTTCGTAAGAGCCGTTGCCACGGACCGCTGTTCGGACTCCGACAGCCCGGAGAACAGCGGCAGGAGCACGCAACAGTCCTGCGCCTCCTCGGAGCAAGGCAGGGCATGGCGGCGCGGCGTGTCGCGGTACGCCGGCTCCCGGTGGCTGCACATGACTCCCCGCCGAGTGCTGATACCGTCATCCAGCATCGCCTGCATCACGCCTCGCTGATCACAGCTCGCGGGCAGTCGAACGCAATAGCTTTGCCAGTTCGTGCGCGCCCAGGTGGGCTCCTCGGGCAGAGCCAATCCCTCGACATCCGCCAGCAACGCGCGGTAGCGTGCTGCCAGCTCGCGCCGTTTGGCAACGATGCCGGGCAGGCGCTTGAGCTGCTCGCGACCGACCGCAGCCTGGATGTCGGTCATGCGGTAGTTGTAGCCAACAGTCGGATACGACTCGAAGATGACCTGGGCCGCGCCGTGGCGAACGTCCGCCGGCACGCTCATGGCGTGTTGGCGAAGCAGACGGAACCGGGCGTCCCACGCCGCATTGCGCGTGGTGAGCATGCCGCCGTCGCCGGTGCTGATGACCTTGCGCGGGTGGAACGAGAAGCACGCAATATCGCCGTGCGGCTTGCCGATTTTTTCCCATTCCCCGTTCCACAGAAGCTCGCTGCCGATCGCGCAGGCCGCGTCCTCGATGACCGGGATGCCGCGCCTGTGCGCCACCTCCACGATGCGCTTCATGTCGCAGGGCATGCCGATCTGGTGCACGCACAGGATCGCGCGGGTTCGCTCTGTGATCCCGGCCTCGACGAGCGAAGGATCGACATTGAAGCTGCGCGGATCGATGTCGACGAAAACCGGCGTTGCGCCGCAGTACCGGACCGCGTTAGCCGTGGCGATGTAGGAGTGGCTTGCGGTGATGACCTCGTCGTCCGCCTGGACGCCGACTGCGAGCAACGCCAGATGCAGCGCGGTCGTGCAGTTCGACACCGCGCAAGCATGTGGCGCACCGACGTACTCGGCAAATGCCTGTTCGAAGGCAGCGACCTCGGGCCCTTGCGTGATCCATCCACTCAGAATGGCGCGCCGCGCGGCATCGGCTTCCGCTTCTCCCATCACCGGCCTTGCGATCGGAATCATGCTGGTGCCACCGAGGACCTGTTCGTGTGCCACCAGTCGACGAGCCGTGAGAGACCATCCTCCAGCCCGACCCGGGCCTTGAAGTCGAGGAGCCGCTCTGCCTTGCTGGTGTCGGCGAGCCGACGCGGCACCGGGTTGACGCCGCGCTCTGGTCCGTACTCCGGCTCAAGATTCGAGCCCATCACCTTGAGCAGCGCGGCTGCCAAGTCGTTCAGGCTCGTTTCGGTACCGCTGGCAACGTTGAAGACTTCGTCGGTAGCGTCGCACAGCAGTGCGAGCACGTTGGAACTCGCCACGTCGTCGATGTAGACGAAATCCATGCTTTGGGTGCCGTCGCCAAGGATCAATGGCGGCTGTCCCGCGGCGATGCGGTCCATCCAGCGGATCAGCACCTCGGTGTATTTCCCGTGCAGGTCCATACGCGGGCCATAAACGTTGAAGTAACGCATGGCCGCATAGGGCAGTCCGTACATCGCGTGATAGGAACGCAACAGTCCTTCGAGCATGACTTTGCTCGCGCCATACCAGGTCTGGTTGTTGTATGGATGGTGGTCCTCGCGCGTCGGGAAGGATTCGGCCAGCCCGTAGATCGATGCCGATGAAGCGGCGACGATCTTCTTGACGCCGGCTTCCCGGGCGGCGTCGATGACGTTGAAGCTGCCGTCGCACATCACCTCCATCGCTCGCCTGGGGTCGGCGGCGCAAGCGGTGATGCGCAGTGCCGCCAGATGAATCACCGCGTCCATGCCTTCGGTGGCGCGCCTGACGGTGCCGGCATCGCAGATGTCGCCCTGCACAAAGCTCAGCCGGGGGTCCTTCAGCGAGTGCTCGACGTTGGCCAGCGTTCCTCGAACCAGGTCGTCGAGGATCACGATCCGGGCAGGATCATACTTGCGCAACAGCAGGTCGATCGTGGTGGAGCCGATCAGGCCGGCACCGCCGGTGACGAGAATTTTCGCGCCGTGGATGTTCATCAGATCGCGCCTTGGCAGCGAACGACGACCAGAACGGTCTTGAGCAGGAGCTTGATGTCCAGCATCAGGGAAGATTCACGCAGGTAGCGAAGGTCCATTCTCACCATCTCGTTGAACGTGACCTTGCTGCGGCCCTCGACTTGCCACAAGCCCGTGATGCCCGGCTTGATGGCAAGGATGCGACGCAGGTGCCACGACTCGTACTGCGCGGCCTCATAGGCAAGGGGAGGCCTCGGACCGACGAGACTCATGTCGCCCTTGAGCACGTTGAACAATTGCGGAAGCTCGTCGATGCTCGTCTTGCGTATAAGTCTGCCGATGCGCGTGACTCTCGGATCGGCGTGCAGCTTGTACAGCGCCGTCTTGCCCTGTCCGGCAGCGTCGTCGTTCTGGACTCCCTTGATGAGTTTTTCCACGAATTCGCGGTGGATCCCATCGTCCGAGTTCGTCACCATCGATCGAAACTTGTAGAAAGTGAAGGGAACGCCGCCCTTGCCCAGCCGCATCTGCTTGAAGATGATAGGTCCGCGCGAGGTCAGGGCGATCACCAAGGCGACGACCAGCATCAGTGGTCCCATCAGGCACATGGCGGCAATTGCGCCGGTGATATCCAGGCATCTTTTCAACGGATAGCCCGCTTCGCTCTGGCCCGTTGCATCAGCGACAAGGAATGGCTGGAAGGCGGGCTGCGTGCGTGTCCCCTTGGTGAGACTTTCGAACAGATCGTCCGGGTAGGTGGCAGCGACGACCGTGAACGGAAGGTCGCCGGCTCGCGCATCGATCTTCCGCGTGAAACCTTTGATTCCCTGCTCGTCCGTGTCGGGGCAGAGCACCGCGATCATGTCGCCGGCCAGATGACCGAGGATGTCGGTTTCCCGCTTGGCGCTGTGGAGCGCTTCCAGCAAGCGGTCGGCGTGCCGCGTGTCCTGCGATGTTTTGTTAGTCAGCTGATAGAGCACAAGGGAAAGCGCTGCTTGACAGCGCTCCGCGCGACGTTGCTCTCGGTGCAGATCCTTCAAGAAATCGTTCAGCGGTAGCGCGTCGACGGGGGTTGATCGAACGGCTGATCGCCTAGCAAAGGTTCTGTTTACGGCATTACGCTCGGCTTCGATCCGCTTGCCCGCAGCACATGCGATCTGCTCGTCGTGGAGCCGATGATGCAGCCGCGAGGATGGCGGCGCACGCCGGGCAAGGTCTATGACACTGGACGCCGAAGACCCGTTGTGAGTACTCATGCAGCTCCCCCTAGAGCAGCCGAGACGACGGCTAAGGCTGCCGCCGTAAATCGGATAATTGCTGCCAGCTGAACGCGCGCTCACGCAGTGCTCATACCGGCACTTGCTTGCCGCGTAAAATGTAGTGAGCTGTAAGAATGCCTGCTTCACTCGCACTGCGCAATTGCAAGTTTAGGGGCCCCCCCTGAATCAGGGGCGCTAGCTCGACACCCGCTCGCACAGCGGCAACATAAGGCGCAAACTCCAACTCACGCGTTGGCATAGCGACCAGCCGCCCGAAGAGGTGGTCGAGTCGCTTATGGGTTCATCAACATGGGGCGAGTGATGAACAATGTTGTTGAAGACTTCGTCGCCAGAGCGAAATGGGTTGTGCGGATTGCGACCAAGCGTCGCTGGTTCGTCCTCTCTGTTGCGGCTGCCGTGGCCATGGTCTGCGTTCTTGGCCTTACCGCCGTTCCCGATCGTTTTCAAGCAACCGCGCGTATCTACGTCGATACGGAAACGGTACTCAAGCCGTTGATGGCGGATCTGACGTTCCAGCCCGACATCAACCAGCGGGTCGGCATGCTCGCTCGCACATTGATCTCGCGACCCAACGTAGAGCGGTTGGTCGACAATCCCGAATTGCAGCTCGACGTGTCGAGCGCCAGTGCACGGGAAGATGTCGTGTCGCGCCTGATGGATCGGATCAAGGTCGTACCGACGGGATCCGGAAATCTCTATGAGATCTCTTATCGGGACACGAGCCCCGAGCGTGCGCAGCACCTCGTCGAAGCGACAGTGGACCTGTTCGTCAATGCCAATGCCGGCGCGAAGAAACGCGACTCGGAAGAAGCCGGGCTGTTCATCGAGGATCAGATTCGCAGCCACGAGACCAAGCTGATCGAGGCCGAGAGTCGCCTGAAGGAATTCAAAGTACGCAATTTCGGCGTATCGGGCGTGTCGAATCAGGACTATTTCGCCCGCGTGTCGTCGTTGACCGACGAAGTCAACAAGCTGCGCATCGAGCTGAACGCGGCCGAGCGGTCTCGCGACTCATATCGCCGCGAACTCGCTGCCGAGGACCCTCAATTGCCCCCAGAGCTTGCGTTGAGGAACGGTGCGCCCTTGGTTTCGGAGGGTGAGGCACGCCTGGAAGCGCAAAGAAGTCAGCTGAACGAACTGCTGCGCCGGTACACAGACGTGCATCCCGATGTGATCAGCGCGCGTCGCGTGATCGGTCAACTGGAGATCGAAGAACGCGAACGCAAAGAGGCTGAAGCGCGCGTACTCGCAAAGACGGGAAAAACAGGCAAGGCCGCGACCAGCCCTGTCTATCAGAAGCTGCGTATATCGCTAGCCGAGAGCGAGGCGCAGGTAGCGTCGTTACGCTCGCAGCTCGCGGGGCTGCAAGGGCAACTGCAGCAGGTCAGGTCATTGGCAGGTCGCGTGCCTCAAGTGGAGGCCGAACTCGCACAATTGAACCGCGACTACGACGTGATTCGCAAGAACTACGAGCTGATGGTGGGGCGGCGGGAGTCTGCGTCCCTCGGGGTGAAGCTTGATGAATCGTCCCAGCTCGCAGAGTTCCGGCTCGTCGAGCCGCCACATGTTTCACCATCGCCTGTCTTTCCCGGACGCCTGCATCTGGCTGCAATCGCAATCATCGTGTCGCTTGCTGCAGGGGTATTGTCCGCAGTTGTCGTCGATCTCACGTGGCCGACTATTGACGAGGCGGTGTCTTTGCGTCAGCTCTCCGGTCGTCCGGTCCTGGGAACCGTGTCGATGTTGGTGACGCCCCAAGTCAAGCGAAAGCAGCGAATGCACACATGGCGATTCACCATAGCGTTCGGGGTTTTGTTGATGCTGCAGACGCTGTGGGTGGCGTGGATCGCAATGAAGCCGCATCTCGAGCGGGTTCAGTCATGAGCATCATCGAGCAAGCGACCCAACGTCTCGAAGAGTTGAAGCGAGCGGGCGTTTCGGTGCCGTGGGCTGCCGCTGGCATTGCAAAGAGCGAGTTGCAGGCACGCGTCGACGCCAGTCAACGCTACCCGTCTGTGGAGTCGACGCCCGCTGTAGCCGTACGCCAACTCGGTGTGGACTCGCCTGCGTCGAGCGTGGCTTCGCTGAGAGTGCTCCGCTCGCCCAGCACGACGGAGCCGCGCGCGCCTTTGCTGCTGAACCTGGAGGAGCTCGAACGCTCCGGCCACCTCGTTCCAACACAGACGAGGTCGACTCTGGCGGAAGAGTTTCGCCAAATCAAGCGGCCGCTGCTCAAGAACGCGCGCAGCAAGGACTCCGCCGCGAACAGGCTCTCGCTGATCATGGTCACGAGTGCGTTGCCAGGGGAAGGCAAGACCTTCTGCGCCATCAACCTCGCGATGAGCATGGCCGCGGAAATCGACACGTCGGTCTTGCTCGTCGATGCGGACGTTCTTCGCCCCCAAGTGCTGCAGCGGCTGGGCATCGAGGCGGAAAAGGGCCTGCTCGATGTGCTGACCGATGCGGAGCTCGATTTGTCGGACGTGATTCACAAGACGAATGTTCCCAAGCTGTCCATCCTTCCCTCGGGCGCGCGCAACATGATGTCGACCGAACTGCTCGCGAGCGAAGCGATGGAGACCTTGCTCGTCTCGCTGGCGAACCGGTATTCGGATCGCGTCGTGATCTTCGACGCACCGCCGCTGCTCGTGACCAACGAAGCGCAAGTGCTCGCGTCCCGAGTCGGACAGGTCGTTCTGGTCGTTCAGGCATCGACCACACCGCGCAGCGTCGTCCTGCAGGCGTTCGCGGCGGTGGAGCAGTGCCCCGTTGTGATGTCCGTGC
>NZ_JACDCU010000069.1 GCF_013817365.1 Methylibium sp.
GCCCGGCGCCTTCGGCAGGGCGCTGGATCGGCCTGGGGGCGGCGTTTGCCTACGCGGTGCTTGCCGGCTGGGGCGTGCCGGCGCAGCGCACCGTGCTCATGCTGGCCACCACCACGCTGATCGGCGCAGCGGGCCTGCGCTGGAGCTGGCCGCTGGTCTGGACGAGTGCAGCCGCGGTCGTGAGCCTGATCGATCCCTGGGCGCTGCTGCAGCCGGGCTTTTGGCTTTCGTTCGTCGCGGTCGGGCTGCTGCTCGCCTCGGGCGAAGCGCGCAGCCTGGTGCGAGCGAGCAGCGGCCTGGAGCCGACCGATGCGGCGCGCAAGCAGGGCGCCGTTTGGTCGCCACCGCAACAAGCGCAGGTCGATCAATTCGACCGCCACGTCGCGCTGGTGCATCCGCCGCGGTTCTGGCGCGGGCTCGGCGCGCGGTTGGGCCGCGTGACGGCCGGCGGCGTGCGGACGCAGGCCGTGGCCACGCTCGGCCTGGCGCCGCTGAGCCTGGTGTTCTTCCAGCAGCTTTCGGTGGTCGGCTTCGCCGCCAATCTCGCGGCGATCCCGCTCGTCACCTTGCTGATCACGCCGCTGGCGCTGCTGGGCGTGCTGCTGCCGGCGCTGTGGCCCTTGGCGGCCGCGCTCGTCGATGCACTCGATGCGCTGCTGCACGTGCTGGCGGCTTCGAGCGGTGCGGTCTGGTCGGTGGCCGCCGCGGCGCCCTGGGCGGTGGCATGCGGGCTGCTCGGCGGCGCGCTGGCGCTGCTGCCGCTGCCTTGGCGAGTTCGCTTGCTCGCTCTTCCGCTGGTGCTGCCGTTGCTCGCACCGCACGTGGCGCGGCCCGGCGAGCGGGCCTTCGAGCTGACCGCGATCGACGTCGGGCAGGGCACTGCGGTGCTGGTGCGAACCGCGCGGCACAGTCTGCTGTTCGATGCCGGTCCGCGCTACTCGGTCGAGTCCGACGCCGGCGAGCGCGTGCTGCTGCCTTTGCTGCGCTCGTTCGGCGAGCGCCGTCTCGACCTGCTCATGCTCAGCCACCGCGACACCGACCATGTCGGCGGCGCCGCCGCACTCCTGCGCGCACTGCCGGTGGCGGCCCTGGCCAGCTCGCTGGAAGCCGGTCATCCGCTGCTCGTCCTGGCCGGCGAGCAAGGCACGAGCGTTGACCGCTGCGAGGCCGGCCAACGCTGGGTCTGGGACGGCGTCAGCTTCGAGGTGCTGCACCCCGATGGGCCGATGCTCGACGCCGCCGTGTCGCGCAAGACCAAGCCCAACTCGCTGAGCTGCGTGCTGCGCATCGGCGGGCACTGGGGCGGTGCGGCGCGCAGCGTGCTGCTCAGCGGCGACATCGAGCGCGCCGATGAAGCGCAACTGGTCGCCCGCGACGCCGGCCGGCTTTCCAGCGAGGTGTTGCTGGTCCCTCATCACGGGAGCAAGACCTCGTCGAGCGCGCTCTTTTTGGACGCCGTGGCGCCGCGCGTGGCGGTGGTGCAGGCCGGCTACCGCAACCACTTCGGTCATCCGGCGGCCGACGTGCTGGCACGCTTCGAGGCCCGCGGCATTGCGGTGCTCACCAGTTCGCGTTGCGGCGCCTGGACGTACGGGCCGCGAGGCGAAAGCTGCCGGCGCGATGCGGCTCGCCGCTACTGGCACCACCCGGATGCCAGTGCGTTGCCGGTCGAGCCGGGCGAGGGCGTCGCGCGCGCGGCAGCCGCGCCGCCGTACGCCGAGTGAGTACAGAGGCCGAATCGGCGTCGCGATAGGCGGGGTGCCTGGGTGAGGTAATCACGTAGGGCAAGCCGACGCCGTATGCCTACAGTCGGGGCTTCGTCGTTCACCCTCAGAGGAGACGCTCATGCGTTTGACCCATTGCATCGCCGCCGTCGTGGCCAGTGCCGCCGCCCTGACCAGCATGGCGGTGTCCGCCCAGCAGCAGTTCATCAACGTGCTCACCGGAGGCCAGAGCGGTATCTACTATCCGATCGGCGTCGCGCTCTCGCAGGTGTATGCCAAGGCCATCCCCGATGTGCGAGCCACGGCGCAGGTCACCAAGGCCTCGGCCGAAAACCTGAACCTGCTGCAGGCCGGCCGCGGCGAGCTGGCGCTGTCGCTGGCCGATGCACTGTCCGACGCCTACAAGGGCAACGCCGATGCCGGCTTCAATACGCCGCTGACGAAGCTGCGCGCGCTCTCCGGCACTTACAACAACTACATCCAGATCGTCGCCAATGCCGACTCTGGCATCCGTACCCTGGCCGATCTGAAAGGCAAACGCGTTTCGGTCGGCGCGGCGCGCTCGGGAACCGAGCTCAATGCCCGCGCGGTGTTGCGCGCGGCCGGCCTGACGTACGACGATCTGTCCAAGGTCGAATACCTGCCGTTCGGCGAGTCGGTCGAGCTGATCAAGAACCGCCAGCTCGACGCCACCTTGCAATCGGCCGGCTTGGGCGTGGCCTCCATCCGCGACCTCGCAACGTCGGTCAAGATCGTCGTCATTGCGGTACCCGCCGATGTTGTCGCCAAGATCGGCAACGCGGCCTACCAGCCCGGTGTGATCCCGGCCAACACCTACAGCGGCCAGACGGAAGACGTGCCCACCGCGGTGATCGCCAACTTCCTCGTCACCCACACCGGTGTCTCCGACGATCTGGCTTATCAGATGACGAAGGCGATGTACGAGAACCTCGACTCGCTGTACGCCGCCCACAATGCAGCCAAGGCGATCAAGCGTGAGAACGCGGCGAAGGGCGCGCCCGTGCCGCTGCATCCGGGCGCGGAGCGCTACTACCGCGAGGTCGGCGTCATCAAGTAAGCCGCTGCACGGGCCGACCGGCCCACTGATAGCTCGCAGCTCCGGCGGCCTCGACACGATTCGGGGCCGCCTTTTTCATGACCTACGCTGATGAACCAATCACCCGCCGCCGCCTCAGCCGCCGCTACTGCCGCTACTGCCGCTACTGCCGCTACTGCCGCCCCTGACGCCCCTGACGCCGCCCTGCCTCGCGCCGTGTTCTGGGTCGCGATCGCGTTCTCGAGCTTTCAGATCATCACCGCGGCCTTCAGCCCGATCTCCAGCCAGGTGGTGCGCGCCATCCACGTCGGCTTCGTGCTGCTGATGGTGTTCGCGCTGTTTCCGCCGCGGCTGGGTCAGCGCAAGCTGGTGTCACTGGGCTGGCTGCTTGGGATCACGGGCTTCGTGCTGAGCTCTTATCACTGGGTGTTCGAGTCCGATTTGACGGCCCGTGCAGGCGAGCTGATTCCGGCGGACGCCGTCGTCGGCATCATCACGCTCGCGCTCGTGTTCGAGGCCGCACGGCGCGTCATGGGCTGGGCCCTGCCGGCCATTTGCGCGACCTTCCTCGCCTACGCCTTGTTCGGCGAGTACCTGCCGGGGACGCTGGCGCACCGCGGTTACGGCTGGGACCAGGTGATCGGCACGATGGGTTTCGGCACCGAAGGCATTTACGGCGTGCCGACCTACGTCTCCTCGACGTACATCTTCCTGTTCATCCTGTTCGGCGCCTTCCTGGAGCAGGCGGGAATGATCCGCCTGTTCAACGATTTCGCGATGGGCACGGTGGGCCACACGCGCGGCGGGCCGGCCAAGGTGTCGGTGATCACCTCGGGCCTGATGGGCACCATCAACGGCTCAGGCGTGGCCAACGTGGTGACCACCGGCCAGTTCACGATTCCGCTGATGAAGCGCTTCGGCTACTCGCCGGCGTTCGCGGGCGGCGTGGAGGCGACTGCCAGCATGGGCGGGCAGATCATGCCGCCGGTGATGGGCGCAGTGGCCTTCATCATGGCCGAGACGATCAATGTGCCCTACATAGAGATCTGCAAGGCGGCCCTCATTCCGGCCTTGCTGTACTTTTGCACTGCGTTCTGGATGGTGCATCTGGAGGCTGGGCGCAAAGGGCTGCTCGGCCTGGCCAAGGAGGAGTGTCCGAATCCGTGGACAGCGATCAAGGAGCGCTGGTATCTGCTCCTGCCGCTGATCGGCCTGGTGGCGCTGCTGTTCTCGGGCTACACGCCGCTGTTCTCGGGAACCATCGGCCTGGCGCTGACGGTCGTGCTCATCTTCGGAGCAGCGCTGCTCAGCGGCGTCAACCCGATGGCGCTGCGGATACTGTTCTGGGTGTTGCTGGGCATCGCCTGCGCCGGCTTCCTGGAGTTCGGCGTAATGGCGTTCTTCGTCGTCACGGTCGTGCTGATCGTGCTGCTGCTGCTGCGCCGCACCGGCGACGACGCCTTGCGGCTGGCCGTGCAGGCCCTGGCCGATGGCGCGCGCCACGCGCTGCCAGTGGCGATCGCCTGCGCGCTGGTCGGCGTGATCATCGGCGTGATCAACCTCACCGGGGTGGCCGCGGAACTCGGCGGGTACATCATCCTCATCGGCGAGAAGAGCCTGTTCCTCGCGCTGGTGCTGACGATGTTCGTGTGCCTGGTGCTCGGCATGGGCATCCCGACCATTCCCAACTACATCATCACCAGCTCGCTGGCCGCGCCGGTGCTGCTGGAGCTGGGCGTGCCGCTGATCGTCTCGCACATGTTCGTCTTCTACTTCGGCATCATGGCCGACCTCACGCCACCGGTGGCGCTGGCGGCCTTCGCGGCCTCGCCGATCGCCAAGGAGACCGGGCTGAAGATCAGCATCCAGGCGCTGCGCGTGGCGATTGCCGGCTTCATCGTGCCGTACATGGCGGTGTATTCGCCGGCATTGATGATGCTCGGCGGCGACTGGCTGGCCACGGTTTATGTGGTGTTCAAGGCGCTGGTGGCAATCGGCCTGTGGGGCGCAGGTGCCATCGGCTTCCTTGTCGGTCCGATGAACTGGGCCGAACGGGTGTTCGCGGTGGTGGCGGCCTCGTTCCTCGTGGTGGCGCTACCGCTGACCGACGAAATCGGCCTCGGCGCCGCGGCGCTGTTGGTGGGATGGCACCTGTGGCGCAACCGCGCGGCGCTCGCCCGGCGCGTGGCGGCGTGAGCGACGCGCTTGGCCGGGCGGGGGAAGGCTCGGTGCCGGGGCCGCACGGATGAGCGTGCTCGGTGTGTGCCTGGCGTTGGCAGCCGCGTCGGCCGAGGTCGTGTTCGTTCCGGCCCAGCGCTTTACGCTGGCCTGGACCCACTCGATCGAGAAAACGCGCTGGGAAGAGGACTACAAGGTCGATCTGCACGCCGGCACGCCGCGGCTGCGTGCCCTGAGCGCGCGCGTGCGCGGCTCCGGCGCCGGCATGGAGCCACCCCCCGACGCTGTCCTGCGCAAGGGTTGGTACGAGTACCAGGCGGGACAGCCGCTGCCGCCTCTGCGCCTGACGCGCTCGGCCTTCACGCCCGACTACGACTGGTGCGACGCCACCGGCTGCCGGCCGCTGGCCGCCTGGCTGCCGTCTGACGGCGGCGTGACCCTGCTGCATGCCTGCCGCGATCCCGCCGCCCGCTGAGCCCGCGGCGTAGGTCGAACGCCGGGCCAGCGCACGATTTCGCACGGCAGGCAACGCGCCCGCCCGGGTGCGGCGCTCTCGCGCCCCCGCTTGGCACAATCCCTGCTAAATGCTCGAAGCGCGGGAGACGCAGCAATGACGATGTACGACGAGATGCATGCGGCAGGCCGGCAGGTGCGCGAGCACTACCTCGGCTATGACCGTTGGCTCGCGGAACAGCCCCTCGCCGCCATGCAGCGCCGCCGGGACGAGGCCGAGATGATCTTTCGCCGCGTCGGCATCACCTTCGCGGTGCACGGCGCCAAGGGCGAGGGCGCTCAGCCCGACGATGGCGGCACCGAGCGGCTGATCCCCTTCGACCTCATCCCGCGCATCATTCCTGCGCACGAGTGGCATGAGCTCGAGCGTGGCCTCAGGCAGCGTGTTGCGGCGCTCAACCGCTTTCTGCACGACGTCTATCACGGCCAGGAGATCCTGCGCGCCGGCGTCGTGCCGGCCGAGCAGGTGCTCGGCAACGCGCAGTTCCGCGCCGACATGATGGGCGTCGACGTGCCCGGCGGCGTGTACTCGCACATCGCCGGCATCGACATCGTGCGTGCGGCGCGGCCCGACGGCAGCGGCAGCTACTACGTGCTCGAGGACAACCTGCGCGTGCCCAGCGGCGTGAGCTACATGCTCGAGAACCGCAAGATGATGATGCGGCTCTTCCCCGAGCTGTTCGGCGGCCACCGCATCGCGCCGCTGGCGCACTACCCCGACTTGTTGCTCGACACGCTGCGCTCGGTGGCGCCGGCGGGCGTGACCGAGCCGACCGTGGTGGTGCTCACGCCCGGCATGTACAACAGCGCCTACTTCGAGCACGCCTTCCTCGCCCAGCAGATGGGCATCGAGCTGGTCGAGGGGCAGGACCTGTTCGTGCGCGATCACCACCTCTACATGCGCACCACGCAGGGCCCGCGGCGGGTCGACGTGATCTACCGCCGCATCGACGACGATTTTCTCGACCCGCTGGCTTTGCGGCCCGACACCACGCTCGGCTGCGCCGGCCTGCTCGGTGTCTACCGCGCCGGCAACGTGACCCTGGCGAACGCCATTGGTACCGGCGTCGCCGACGACAAGTCGATCTATCCGTACGTGCCGAAGATGATCGAGTTCTATCTCGGCGAAAAGCCGATCCTCGAGAACGTGCCCACGCACCTGTGCCGCCATGGCGAAGACCTGAAATACGTGCTCGCGCACCTCGGTGAGCTGGTCGTCAAGGAAGTGCATGGCGCCGGCGGCTACGGCATGCTGGTCGGCCCGGCGGCGAGCAGTGCCGAGATCGCGGCGTTTCGCGAACGGCTTCTCGCCGATCCGGCCAACTACATCGCGCAGCCGACGCTGGCGCTTTCGACCTGCCCGACCTATGTGGCCAGCGGCGTCGCGCCGCGCCACATCGATTTGCGGCCCTTCGTGCTTTCCGGGCGGACCGTGCAGATGGTGCCGGGCGGCCTGACGCGCGTGGCGCTCGAAGACGGATCGCTGGTGGTCAATTCGTCGCAGGGCGGCGGAACTAAGGACACCTGGGTGCTGGAAGCCTGAGGAATCAAACATGCTGTCGCGCACCGCCGATCACCTGTTCTGGATGGCCCGCTACACCGAGCGGGCCGAAAACACCGCGCGCATGCTCGACGTCAACTACCAGATGTCGCTGCTGCCGCAAGCGCCCACCTCCTCGGAGCAGGGCTGGCGCGGCCTGCTCAGCATCTCGGAGCTGACGCACGACTACCACCGCCGCTTCGACAAGGTCGCCGCGCGCGAGGTGATGGACTTCATGGTGCGCGATGCGGGCAACCCCTCGAGCATCCATTCCTGCCTGAGCGCCGCGCGCGAGAACGCCCGTGCGGTGCGCGGCACGCTGACTACCGAGGTCTGGGAAACGGCCAACACGACCTGGCTGGAATTCAAGCGCCTGATCGCGGGTGGAACCTTGGCAAGCGACCCCTCCGAGCTCTTCGAGTGGGTCAAGTTCCGCTCGCACCTCTCGCGCGGAGTTACCTTGGGCACCATGCTGCAGGACGAGAGCTTTCACTTCCTGCGCATCGGCACCTTCCTCGAACGCGCCGACAACACCGCACGGCTGCTCGACGTGCGCTTTCATTCGGCGCAGGGCGAGTTTTTCGGTGTGCGCGACGACGGCAGCGAGCCGGCCGCGGCGGACTTTTATCACTGGAGCGCGATCCTGCGCTCCGTTTCGGGCTTCGAGGTTTACCGCAAGGTCTACCGCAACGTGATCCTGCCGGAGAAGGTCGCTGAGCTGCTGATCCTTCGCTCCGACATGCCGCGTTCTCTGGCCGCTTGCATGAACGAGGTGGTCAGCAACCTGCAATGCGTGGCCAACGAGCAGAGCGCGGACACGCTGCGCCGCGCCGGGCGCCTGCGCGCCGACCTGAGCTTCGGGCGCATCGATGAGATCCTGGCGACGGGGCTGCATGCCTTTCTCACCCAGTTCCTCGATCGCGTCGGCGATGTCGGCGTCGGCATCAGCCGCGATTTCCTCGTTCCGGGTTAAGGCTGCAACCTCGCGCGCACAAGCGCTGGCGTTGCGTCGAGCGGCCGGAAGCGGCGCATCGCTGCCGCGCTACTGCGTGGTGGGCCGGGTTTCAAGGGGGGCCGAGTGTGGGGAGCCCTCATAGCCCGGCACCGTCGCCCGGGCGACACTTCGGCCCCCTTGCAGGAGCGATGCGATGAAGCAGTTGGTCACGGTCGGCGTGGAGCGCTGGGCGAAAAAGAAGGTCACGCGTCGAGAGCGTTTCCTGGCGGTCATGGAGCAGGTGGTGCCCTGGGAACGGCTAACGCAAGCCGCCGAGCCCCATTGGCCACGCGAGCGCGAAGGGGTGCGCCCTCGCCCGTCGGTCGACCTGCCTTGCATGCTGCGGCTGTACTTCTTGCAGCGGTGGTATGCCTTGGCAGACGACGCACTGGAAGACGCGCTGCACGACTCCGGCGCGCTGCGCCGCTTCGTGGACATCGACTTCGATACCCAGAGCGTTCCATGCGCAAGCACGATGCTCGAATTCAGGCGTCTGCTCGAGAGCCAGTCGCTGCTGCGCACGCTGCTCGGCGAGATCGACAATTACCTGAGCCGCCAGGGCCTGCTCATGAAGCCCGGCAGCATGGCTGAAGCGGCCATCGTCGCGACGGACTCCACGCCCTTGCGTCGCTGCGGTTAGGCGCTTGGCTTTCATCGCAGGTCGTGGCCGAACGATCTTCGAACTTGCCATCCTTGACGCCCGATCGCTGGAGGAGCCGTTCATGAAGCCGTCGTCGTTCCGTCTCTCCGTCGCCGTTTGCGCGTCTGCGGCGCTCGTGCCGCTGGCCTTGTTCATGCCTCATGCCAACTCGCAGATCCAGGTGACTCCAAGCTACACGCCGATCGGCGCGGCCGCCGCCGGCAGCCCCACCATGGCGTGGTTTCACGATGCGGCTTCCGGCCGCGCCGTCGCCCGTCAGGCGCTCACCGCTGCAGGAGGCGGTCTTTCGGGCGTTCAGTGCGTGGCGGCAAAACTGCCGTGAAGCGCTCGAAGCAAAGCTGAGGCTGCAGCCGGTTTTCCTTCGGAACACCCTGCGCAAAGGTCAGACGCTAATCGTGAAGCTTCGCGTAGGCGCCGTTTGAGGCTCATTTATTACGGCGGTGGGCGAGCCCCTGGCATGACTGACCGCCTCCGTGATTGCCTGACACCCCGCTGCTGACCGCCGAGTTTCGGCGTTCGCGTCGAGCCCGACCTCGCTCAGACGTTGCTCGTCGCACGCACCTCGTCGATCGTGGTCATGCCCTGCAGCACCTTCTCGATGCCGTCCTGACGAAGCGTGTGCATGCCTTCGCGCAGCGCTGTCGCCTGTAGCTCTTCGGCGCGCGCGCCGGTTTGAACCAGGCGCCGTATCTCGCGCGAGACCGGCATCAGTTCGTGGATGCCGTGGCGGCCGCGAAAACCCGTGCTGGCGCAAGCGGGGCAGCCCGCGCTTTCGAAGTGCATCAGCCGCCCGTCCTTGCCGAAGCGGCCCAGCCATTCGCTGCGCAAGGCCTCGCGCGCGGTGGCCGAGCCCGCGGCCTCTTGCACGAACAAGTGATCGTCGAGCAGCTCCTCGCACTCGGTCTCGGTGAGGGGCCGGCTGGTGCGGCAATCCGCGCACAGCTTGCGCACGAGGCGCTGAGCCGCTACTAGCAGCAGCGCGTCGGCGAAGTTGAAGGGATCCATGCCCATGTCGAGTAGCCGGGTCACCGTTTCCGGCGCGCTGTTGGTGTGCAGTGTGGAGAGCACCAGGTGGCCGGTCAGCGAGGCTTCGATAGCGGTGCGGGCGGTCTCGCCGTCGCGGATCTCGCCGACCATGATCACGTCCGGGTCGGCGCGCAGAAAAGCGCGCAGCGCCTTGGCGAAGGTCCAGTCGATTTTGCTGTTGACCTGCACTTGGCGCAGGCCGGGCTGGGTGATCTCGATCGGGTCTTCCGCCGTCCAGATCTTGCGCTCGGGCACGTTGATGTGGCTGAGCGCCGAATGCAGCGTGGTGGTCTTGCCCGAGCCGGTGGGCCCGACGCACAGCACCAGGCCGTAGGGCCGCTCCATCGCCGTCTTGAGCTGCGCGAGATGGCGCTCGCTCAGGCCGAGCTTGCCCACCGCCACCGGCTTGGCCGAGGTGAGCAGGCGCATCACCACGTCTTCCAGGCCGTTGTTGGTGGGGATGGTGGCCACGCGCAACTCGAAGCGGTGCTGCGCCGAGAACCTGGTGAAATTGATCTTGCCGTCCTGCGGCTTGCGGCGCTCGGAGATGTCGAGGTCGCACATGATCTTGATGCGCCCGATGATGGCGGCGCGGTAGGTGTGCGGCAGCTCGAGATACGGGCGCAGCATGCCGTCCTTGCGGAAGCGGATCTTGAGCTTGTCCTTGCCCGGGTAGTTCTCGATGTGGATGTCGCTGACGCCCTGGTTCCAGGCCTCGATGATCATCGTGTGGATCAGCCGCACCAGCGAGTTGTCGCTCTGCTCGATGGGCTGCTCGTTCTCGTTCTTGACGCGGTCTGCACCCTCGCGCTCCAGGCTCTCGACCAGCTTGCCCGCATCGGCCGGCTCGAAATCGAAGCCGCTCGCGTCGATCGGGCTCCCATAGCTGCCGGCCACTTCGACGCCGACGCGCGCATAGGCACCCGGCAACGCGGCGTTGATCTCGCTGCGGGAGGCCAGCACGGGCGCGATCTTGCATTGACTCGCGAACTCGAGCTCGTCGATCGCGGCGCGCCGCGAAGGATCTTCCATCGCCACGACCAGCGTGGCGTCGCGCAGCAGCAGTGGCAGGGCGCCCAAGCGCTGTGCGGTCGGGTAGGGCAGCTTCCTCAACGCGTCCGATTCCATCGGGAAGGCGGTGGCGTCGACGATGGGATAGCCCATCTTGCGGGCCAATGCGGTCTGCAAGTCGGTGCGCGACACGCAGCCCAGGCGGATCAGCAGCTCGCCGATGGGCACGCCGCGGTCGGCCTTTTGCTGCTCCAGCGCCCGGTCGAGCTCGGTCGGGGTGATGAGTCCCAGCGCGATCAGCGCCTCACCGATGCGCACCATCGGCATCTTGCTTTGCTGCTCGATCGCCGCCACCAGTTGATCCGGCGTGACGATGCGCTGGGTCACCAAAATGTCGCCGAGCTTTTGCGTGCGCAGCTGGCTTTGAATGTCGGCCGCCTCGGCCACTTGCTCGGGCGTGGCGGCTTGGCTTTCGACCAGCAGCTCGCCCACCCGCGGGCCGATCTCGCGGCTGGCGAGCGCCCCGGCCGGCACGAACAAGCGCGTGACGCGGCCGCTATCGCCCGTAGGCGGAAACAGGAACAGGCCGAAATCGGTCTCGACGTGACCGATGGTCTCGCCTTCGAGCGCCGCGCCGGCCTTGAACACCAGCCGAAAGCGGCTGCGCGGGCGGTGGTCGAGCACGGCGGCATGCGGGTCGTCGCGGCGCGCTGCGGTGGGTGAGAGCGGCTCGGTCAGCGCCAGGCTGCGGAACTGCCCGAACTGCAGGGGCAGCGTCGTGCGTGCCGGCGGCACCTGCACGTTGGCGAGCTGCTGCTCCGGCATGAAGAGCATGAGCCGGCCGCTGACCGTCTTGCCGTTGAGCCCTTCGATGGCGCAGGGCTCGGGCCGGGTCTGCTCGGTGGCCGGCGGATAGGCGGCGAAGGGGGGTGTCGGCCAGGAGAACTCCCCGGGGCGGGCTGCCGCAGCGGGAGAAGGCGACGGCTCGGACAGCGGCGCCAGCGTGAGGTTCAGGGGCGGTAGCGAAAGGTCGGTCATGTGCGGTGTCCAGTCTGGGCCGGCCTCGATTGGCGCGCGATGCCCGAGAAGGGCCCGTCGTATCCTAGGCAGCCGGGCCCGGCGCAAAGCGCGCAAATGCGCCATTCGCCGCCGCCACTTCCGGCCTTGCCGCTGCCGTCGGCGGACCGGACCAAGAGCGATGCACATGTCCACACGAGATCCGAATTCGACCGGCTGGCAGTTCTGGATCGACCGCGGCGGCACCTTCACCGATGTGATCGGCCGCTCGCCCGGCGGCGAACTGCACACCGCCAAGCTGCTGAGCGAGAACCCGGGGCACTACGACGACGCTGCGGTCGCCGGCATCCGGCAATTGCTCGGCGCAGCGCCGGGCGAGGCCCTGGACGCCGGGTGCATCGCCTGCGTGAAGATGGGCACGACGGTCGCCACCAACGCGCTGCTCGAACGCAAGGGCGAGCCCACCTTGCTCATCACCACGCGTGGTTTTCGCGATGCACTGCGCATTG
>NZ_JACDCU010000070.1 GCF_013817365.1 Methylibium sp.
ATCGATCCCAAGCCGTTCATCTGGACCGCACGCGCGTCCGACATCCTGGCCAAGGTCACGCGCGCCAAGACGGCACTTGCCGCCATCGTTGGATAAGTACAGAACAGAGCGGCGCACTGCACTAGGCCCCGTTTGTCCATCGAGCCGCCCAGGCCCACGTTGCGGCGGCGAGCCAGTCGGGCCGTTGCGCTGCGTCGACGTGGAGCTCCAGCACCGCCGCGGCCGCGCGCAAGGCCGCCAGCGGATCGCTGACCTCGAGCGGCGTCGCGCCATGTTGCTTGGAAAGCTTCTCGCCACTGGCGGCCATCACCAACGGCGTGTGCAGATAACTCGGCGTGGGCAGGCCGAGCGCGCGCTGCAGCAGCACCTGGCGCGGCGTGTTGTCGGCCAGGTCGGCACCGCGCACCACATGGCTGACACCCTGATCGGCGTCGTCGACGACGACCGCAAGCTGATAGGCCCACAGGCCGTCGCCCCGCTTGAGCACGAAGTCGCCGACGACCGCGGCGACGTCCTGCGACTGCGTACCGAGCCGGCGATCTGCCCAATGGACCGTCGCGTCGTCGGGCAGGCGTAGTCGCCAGGCGCGCGGCGTTTGCCCGCGCAAACCGCCGCGCTCGGGACGGCAGGATCCCGGATACACCAGTTCCTCATGCCGCGCCGGGGGGCGCCCCAGTGCGGCCGCCGCCGCGGCGATCTGCTGGCGCGTGCAGGCGCAGGGGTAAGACGAGCCCGCCTCGATCAGACGCTCCAGTGCCGCGGCATAGAGCGCGCCGCGCCGGCTCTGCCACTGCGGCGGCGCGTCGGGCACGAGGCCGAGCGCATCGAGCTGGCGCAGGATCTCGTGGTCCGCGCCGGGCACGCAACGAGGCGGGTCGACATCTTCCATGCGCACCAGCCAGCACCCGCCATGGGCCCGCGCGTCGAGCCAGCTCGCCAGCGCCGCGACCAGCGAGCCGGCGTGCAGCGGACCCGTCGGCGAGGGCGCGAAGCGACCCGTGTAGGGGCCGTGGCAAAGCAGGGCGGGTTTCATCGCTGAGATGTTAGTGACCGGCCCGGCGCCGAGGACGCTTGCAATCGCACGAGTCGACGGCGCAGGACACGACCGCACCGGCTCCGGCGGCGCTGCGGGGGCGCGGCAGCGCCGGCTTGGCGCGGCTCGAGGCGCGTCGCTACAGGACCAAGCCGGCGTGCTGCTCCAGCAGCGCGTGGCGCGTCGCCTCGCTGCGCAGTTGCTTCAGCCACCATTGCAGCGCCAGGCCCGGTGATGCGCTGCCGCCCGGTGCGTGCCACGCGTAGTGCAGGCCGACACTGCGTGCCGGCAGCCCGGTGCGCTTGATGACCAGCCGGCCGGCTTCGACATGGCGGCGCAGCAGCGGCTCGGGCACGGAGCCGCAGCCCAAACCGCGCAGCAAGGCCTCCAGCTTGGCGGCGAGCGAAGGCACGGTCAGCACGTCTTGGCCCGGCTGCACGCCCACGGTCATCGGTGTGAAGCTGCGCGCGCTGTCGGCGATGGCGACGATGCGGTGCCGGGCGATGGTCTCGCCGCTGAGCGGCTCGGCCGCGTCGGCCAGGGGATGGTGCGGCGCCATGGCGAATTCCATATGGATCTCGCCGAGCAGCTCGCATTGCATGCCGCTGCCCTGTGTCGGCCCGCCGGCCCCGCCGATGGCCAGATCGGCCTGCCCGGTGGCCAGCGCTTCCCAGGTGCCCGACAGCACTTCGCTGCGCAGGCGCAGCCGGGTCGGCGGGGCGCTGTCGGGCGCGTCGCGGGTGGACACGCGCAGCGCGTAGAAGGACTCGACCAGCTCGAACAGCGCGGTTGGCGCGAGGATGCTGTCGAAGGCGATGGTGAGCTGTGTCTCCCAGCCGGTGGCGATGCGCTTGACGCGGTTGGCCACCGCGTCGATCTCGATCAGCAGGCGCCGGCCTTCGTGCAGTAGCTCTTCACCGGCGGCGGTGAGGCGCGCCTGGCGCGAGCTGCGGTCGAACAGCAGCACGTCGAGCGCGTCTTCGAGCACGCGCACGCTGTACGTCAGCGCCGAGGGCACCTTGCCCATCTCGCGCGCCGCGGCCGCGAAGCTGCCGGTGCGTGCGATCAGGTCGACCATCGTCAGCGCCTCGGGCGTCAGGACATCGCGGCGTTCGCTCATTCGTCTTGTCCGTGAAGCAGAAGCTGAACACACGTTCAGCGGCTTTGAATGATGCCATCAAGCCTTGGCCCCTGATGACGACGCGGCCGGCTCCTACATTGAATGGATGCGGCGTCCCACGCCGCGATGAAAGGCTTGAAATGATCACGCTGCGCAAATCCGCCGATCGCGGTCATGCCGACCACGGCTGGCTCGAGAGCTTTCACAGCTTCTCGTTCGCCGACTACCGCGACGAGCAGCACATGGGCTGGGGCAACCTGCGCGTCATCAACGAAGACCGCATCGCGCCGGGCACGGGTTTCGGCACGCACGGCCACCGCGACATGGAGATCATCAGCTACGTGCTCGAAGGCGCGCTCGGCCACAAGGACAGCATCGGCGACGGCGCTTCCATCCTGCCGGGCGAGGTGCAGCGCATGAGCGCCGGCCGGGGCATCCAGCACAGCGAGTTCAACCACGCAGCGGACGAGACCACGCATTTCCTGCAGATCTGGCTGTTGCCCGAGGCGCGCGGCATCGAGCCGGGCTACGAGCAGAAGCCGTTTTCGGCCGAGCAAAAGCGAGGGGCGCTGAAGCTCGTCGCTTCACCGGACGCGCGCGATGGCGCGGTGAAGCTCAACGCCGATGCGGCGATGTACGTGGGCCTCTTCGACGGCGCCGAGCAAGCCGAACTGGCGTTCGATACACGGCGCCTGGCCTACGTGCATGTCGCGCGCGGCGCGGTCGAGGTCAACGGCAAGGCCCTGGTGGCCGGCGATGCGGCGAAGCTCGATGGCGAACCCCGGCTCACCTTGAGCAACGGCGTCGATGCCGAAGTGATCGTGTTCGATCTGGCCCGCGCGGCAGTTCGGTCAGCGGCCGTCGCCGCGCAAGTCGCGAAGTAGAGTCGCCGACATGACCGAACCCCTGCGTGTCCTGATTCTGCCCGGCAGCGCGCGCACGGGCTCCTACAACCTGCAACTCGCGCGACTGGCAGAGAGCTTGTTGCGCGAGCAGGGCGCCGAGCCGCTGCTGCGCGACTTGCGGGCCCTGGCACTGCCGCTCTACGACGGCGACATCGAGGCGAGCGAAGGCGTGCCGCAAGGGGCGCACACACTGGTGTCGGAGATGGCGGCACACGACGCGCTGCTGGTCGTCTCGCCCGAGTACAACGCCTTCCCCCCGCCGCTGCTGATCAATGCCATCGACTGGGCCACGCGACTGCCCGAGCACAAGCCGGCGATGGCCGGCAAGCCGACGGTGTTGCTCAGCGCTTCGCCGGGTGCGCTCGGCGGCATTCGCAGCCTGCTGAGCCTGCGAAGCTTTCTCGCGCTCAACCCGGGCCTGTTGGTGTTGCCGCAGCAGTTCGCGCTCAACCAGGCCGCACAGGCTTTCACGGGGGAAGGCGCGCTGCGCGATGCCCAACAGCAGCAGAGGCTGCAGGGCGTGTTGAGTGCTCTGCTCTGCCACGCCGGGGCGCTGCGCGCGGCCTGAGCCGTGGCAGCGGGTCGCCAACGTCGGTCGGCGGCGCGGCGCCGGCGCGCGCAAGTGTGGCTGCGGCCGTTCGAATACCGCTGCGCAACCGCTAGCATCGCTGCATGCAGACCCTTCTGACCGCGCTCGCCGTGCTGCCCTGGACGGACTGGGTGGCGCTGGTCTGGTTCTTCGCGGCTTGGATCGGCTATGCGCGCTTCGCCACCCACCGTGCTTCGGTGCAGGCTTCGGTGCTCGCCGCCACGAACCGCATCCGGTGGCAATGGATGCTGCAGACCACCAAGCGCGAGGTGCGGGTGATCGACGGCGTGGTGGTGCAGAGCCTGTCGGTCAGTCCGAGCTTCTTCGCCTCGACCACCATCCTCATCATCGGCGGTCTGCTTGCGGTGCTGGGCGCGAGCGAACAGGCCAGTGCGCTGGCTCGCGAGCTGCCGTTCGCCGCGCGCACCACCGTGCTGGTGTTCGACCTCAAGCTGCTGCTCCTGGCGGCGGTGTTCGTCTACAGCTTCTTTCGCTTCACCTGGAGCCTGCGGCAGTACACGTTCGGCGCCTTGCTGGTGGCCTCGGCGCCGGAGGCCAGCGAGTTCGCCGCCGAGGGCGGGCCGTCGCGGGAGGCCTTTGCCGACCGCGCCGGGCGGGTGGTCGGGCTGGCCGCCGAGTCCTTCAACGACGGGCTGCGCGGCTATTACATGGCCTTCGCCCTGATCGGCTGGTTCTTCTCGCCGCTGATCTTCATGCTTGCCACGGCGGGGGTCGTGTACATCCTCTATCGGCGCGAGTTCCGCTCCGAAGTGCTGGATACGCTGCGCGGGTTCTAGGGTACCGAGTCACAAGTAGGTCGGCGCGCCGAGATGGAAGGACGAACACGGCTCGCGCCGGCCGACCTCAGCCTGGCAGCAGCCCCAACTCGCGCAACAGACGCGCAGTGCCCGAATGCAGCAGTGCCGGTGAGGGGGTGGCCTGCGCGGTAAGCCGCGCCGTGCTCATCGCCGCCTGCGGCAGGGCGGCAGCCAACGCGGCTGCCGCCTCGTGCAGCGCACGTGCGAGCTGGTAGGCACGCTCCTCCGAAAACGTGGCCTTCGTGAGCATCACGTTCCACGAGCCGACGGTCGGCAGCGCATGTTCGAGCCCCGCGTAGGCGCCGGCCGGCACCTCCATCGCCTTGAGGAAGGGCTGGGCCTGGAGGATCTGCGGGATCTGCGCCGGGCTCGGCCCAATGAAGCTTGCGCCGCGCGGCGCCTCGGCCAGCCGCGTGAAGCCCGGCCAACCCACGCCCGCGCCCCACAGGCCAGCAGCCTCACCGTCGAGCACGCGCTGCGGGCTCTGCGCCGCTTGCTCCACGTACAGGGCGCGGAAGTCGCGGTCGATGTCCAGGCCGAGCCCCCCGAACACCTGCCGGGCCAGTAACACGAGGCCGGAGGCGGGCACGCCGAACACGACCGGCTGGCCCTTCAGGTCCTCGAGACGGCGCGCGGTGGAGTCGCCCGGCACCGCCAGCATCCCGGGGCTCGGGTACATGGCATAGAGCACGCGCAGGCCCGCGTCGCCCTGCGTCTGCAACACCTGGTTGGCCGAGGTGCCCTGGATCAGCGCGATATCGAGTTCGCCGCTCGCCAGTCCCTGCAGGTTCTCGTTCGTGCCTTTGGTGCCGACGGCCGTGAGCAGCGTTCGGCCGGCGCGCGCATTGAGCACACCCTCCAGCGCCTGCCCGTACAGCGCGAAGCGGCCGCCCGGTGTGGAAGTGCCCAGGCGCAGCGGCGCATCGCCCGCCCAGGCCGAAGCGATGCCCAGCGCCGGCGTGACCGCCAGCGCTCGCAGGAGCCGGCGGCGCGCGGCTTGCGCGGGGGTGATGGGAAGCAGGAGGTTCATGGTGCTGTGGCGCGACGAAGAACGAGGGGTGATGGGGGCCGGGTCACGGCGAGGCCGATTTGCCGAGCGCAAAGGATATTGCCTCCTCCCACCACCGGTCGTCGATGTGGTCGATCCAGTCGTTGTGCCCGGCGGTCTCGATCACCGCAAGCCGCTTGGGTTGGGGCAGTGCATCGTGTAGCGCGGTGCCGAAGCGGGCCGGCACGATGGTGTCGCGCGCGGCGACAGCCACCAGGACCGGTCGGCCGAAGGACGCGAGATGGGTCGCGCTGTCGTAGCGATCGCGCAGCAGCCACTTCACCGGCAGCAAAGGATAGTGATGCGCGGCGACGTGCTCGAGCCGGTCCCACGGTGTGATTAGCAGCATGCCAGCCGTTTTGTCCCGATGCCGAGCGCCCGCCGCCGCGGCCACGCCAGCCCCAAGCGATTCGCCGACGAGCAGCAGCGGGGGGCCATGCAGGCGATGGGCCAGCGCGACAGTCTGCTCGGCGTCGTCGACCAGGCTGCGCTCGCCCACCGCGCCGCCGCGCGGGCCGTAACCGGGGTATTCGACCAGGATCACCCGCAGCTCCAGCCGCGTGAGTGCTTTGGCGTAGTAGGCGCGGTGACCTGCATGCCCTGCATTGCCATGAAAGACAAGGGCCGTGCCGCGCACCGGCCCCGAAGGCTCGGCCACGAGGCCGCGGAAATCGCCCTGTGCCGGCCAGGCACGAAGATCGGCCGACACCAGGCTATCGACGGTGCCCGGGGCAGGGAAGTAGAGCAATCGGTCCTGAAACACGGCGATCATTGCCAGGAGAGCCAGGCCGGCCGCGACGAGCGCCAACATGACCCCGATCAATCTCATGGTCGTGCGCCGCGAACCGAAGAGTGCTCGTCGGGCGGCGTCGGGCGGGCGCGCACGCTTGCGCAACCCGAGGGTTACCGCAAGCCTTCCGACAACTCGATCTTCACCTCCAGCACCTCGAGGTTCTCCTGCCGCTCGAGGTTCACGCGGATGTCTTCCGGCCTGATCGCCACGTACTTGGAGATCACGGCCACCAGTTCGCGCTGCAGCGCCGGCAGGTAGTCGGCGGGGCGCTTGCCGCGGCCGGTGCGTTCGTGCGCCAGGATGATCTGCAGCCGCTCCTTGGCGACGCTGGCGGTCTTCTTCTTCTCTCCGAGCAGGAATGAGAGCAGAGACATCGCTTTACCTCCCGCCGAACATGCGCTTGAAGAAGCCGGGCTTGGCGGCGTCGGTGAAGCGCATCGGCTTTTGCTCGCCGAGGAAACGCGCAATCACGTCCTTGTAGGCCTCGGACACGTCGGTGTCCTTGATGTGCACCGCCGGCAGGCCCTGGTTGGAGGCGTCGAGCACCGTGTCGGACTCGGGGATCACGCCGATCAGCGGGATGCGCAGGATTTCCTGGATGTCCTCGAGCGAGAGCATCTGTCCGCCGACCACGCGGCTCGGGTTGTAGCGCGTGATCAGCAGGTGCTCCTTGACGGGCTCCTGCCCGTCGATCGCGCGCTTGGTCTTGGAGGCCAGCATGCCGAGGATGCGGTCGGAGTCGCGCACCGAGGAGACCTCGGGGTTGGTGACGACCAGCGCCTCGTCGGCGAAGTGCATCGCCATCATGGCGCCGGTCTCGATGCCGGCCGGCGAATCGCACACGATGTAGGCGAAGTCCATCGCCGCCAGATCGGTGAGCACCTTCTCCACGCCTTCTTGCGTCAGCGCTTCCTTGTCACGCGTCTGCGAGGCGGCCAGCACGAACAGGTTGTCGCACTGCTTGTCCTTGATCAGCGCCTGGTGGAGGTTGGCCTCGCCCTGGATCACGTTGATGAGGTCGTAGACCACCCGGCGCTCGCATCCCATGATGAGATCGAGGTTGCGCAGGCCGACGTCGAAGTCGATCACGGCGGTCTTGTGGCCGGCCAACGCGAGGCCGGCGGCGAAGCTCGCGCTGGTGGTGGTCTTGCCTACACCTCCCTTGCCGGAGGTGACGACGATGATTCTGGCCATCGGGGCGGGTTCTTTCAGTGATGAGTGGGTGTGCGGGCCTGAAGGCCGCTCAGGCGCCGAGCGCCTCGACCAGGAGCTTGTCGCCGTCGAGCCGGACCTGCGCCGGCTTGCCGAACACATCGGCCGCCGGGTCCGCCTCGAGCGTGCGGTAGGTGCCCGCAATGGCCACCAGCTGCGGCTCCATGCAGGTGCTGAAGATGCGCGCCTCGGTGTTGCCGCGCGCGCCGGCGATGGCGCGTCCGCGCAGCGGCGCATAGACATGGATGTGGCCGTCGGCGATGACCTCGGCGCCGAAGCTCACCGCGGCCATCACCACCAGGTCACCGCCGCGCGCATAGACCTGCTGGCCCGAGCGCAGCGGCTTGTCGATGACCAGCGTGGTGACTGCGGGCACGGGCACCGGCACTTCGCGGATCACCTCGGTCAGCATCACCTCGGGTTGTGGCTCCGGCGTCGCGGCGCGAGCAGATGCCGGTGCGGCGGCCGGCGACCCATCGGGTGCTGCGGCAAGTCCGGCAGCGAGGGCGGCAAGCATCTGCTCCGTGCCGCCGCGCCTGGCGGCGATGGGCAGCATGTCATAGCGGTGCAGCAGTTCGATCAGGGCCGCAAAGTCGATCGGCTCGGGCTCTTCGCGCACGGCACCCAGGTCGATGATCACCGGCTCATGCTCGAACAAGCCGGGCGTGTGCGCCACGCGAGCGTCCAGTTCGCGGGCCAGGGCGGCCAGATCGGTGGTCTTGAGCACCACCGCGATCAGGGTCAACGCGGCGCTCTTGATCTCGAGCGCCGTGGGTGCATTCGCTTTTTGGACAACGGCCATGAGGGCAGGCGACGAAGGCTCGCGAAAAGGGCGCAGTGTAGCGGCCGCTCGTTGCGGCGGCCCCTGCCGTCGACTGTGGTAACCGGTATCTGGGCGCTGGGGCTCGCGACGCGGTGGCGTTAAAAAAACAAGGCGACGCTGCTAACGCATCAGGCCCTGCGTCAGCGCACCAAGCTGCCGCTGACCAGCTCCTTGCGAAACTCCCTCAACTTGATCTTCAGCCGCCGCTCGTTCACCGGCCCCATGCGCAGCAGCAGCTTCTGGCCCGAAGACAGCGACTCCAGCGCCGGGTCGGCGAACTCGTAGCGCACCCAGGGCCGCTCCGACTTCACCGGGCCCCTGACCTCGGTGAGCCGGACCTCCGGCGCCTGTTCGAACTCCGGCGTTTGCAGCAGGTGGTCGATCACCTCGACCAGCCGGTCGTTGAAGTAGCGGCCGGGATAGCCGAGTTCCTCGTAGGCCTGCTGGAACAGCGGGTAGAGCTCGGCATACGCGGCGGCGGCACGGCGGGCGTTGATGCGTTCGACGAACAGCACGAAGGGCGTGTAGCGCGCTCGGTTGTCGAGGCTGATGCGCTGCTTGTCGCCGTCCTGATCGACGCTGAAGCGCCCTTCGGTCGGGTTGACGGGCCACAGCCGCAG
Organism: Methylibium sp.; assembly: GCF_013817365.1. Lineage (GTDB taxonomy): Bacteria > Pseudomonadota > Gammaproteobacteria > Burkholderiales > Burkholderiaceae_C > Methylibium. Next base: position 8,962 of record NZ_JACDCU010000070.1, read on the forward strand.
CGCAGCGTGCGGGCGCGCCAAGTTGTCGACCGTGGCCACCATGTTGCGAGCGAAGGCTTCGGTCTGCAGCCACGACAGCATGGCCTTGCGGCCGAGCAGGTCGCCGAGCTTGGAGCGCACGAGGGGGTCGGCCTGGTCGAGCGGCGGCACGGCCTGGGGCTCGGCTGCCGGCTCGGACGCGGCGGCCTGGGCATCGATCGGGTATTTGATCGCCGGCACCGACGGGGCCGGCGCGGGCATCGGTGCCGAAGGCGCCTCGGCCACCGGCGGCGGCAGGGGGACGATGAAAGGCGGCTGTTGTTGCTTCCACCACCAGTAGCCGCCGCCGAGCACGGCAGCGATCAGGGCCGCCACGCCTGCGTACACGAATCGGTTCATCTTCGTCCTTTGCCTTTTTGCCCGGGTCTCGAGCACTCAGACACAGTAGCGCAAAACCGGTTCCGTCATGCAGGCACGGCGCTTCGGCGCCGCCGTGCGAAGGCGCGCACGGCCGTGAGTTGTCCGAGCGCCGGGCCGATCGGAAGCGACAGGGCGCAGGCCAGCCGCCGCGTCAGAGCAAGCGGTGCGGGTTCATCACGCCTTGCGGGTCGAGCGCCTGCTTGATGGCGCGCATCAGGCCCAGGGCCACCGGTGATTTGCGCCGCACCAGTTCCTCGCGCTTGAGCGCACCGATGCCATGCTCGGCGGAGAACGAGCCGCCGTGGGCCTGCACCGCGTCGTAGACCAGCGCGTTGACCGCCGCCTCGCGCTCGCTCAGGAAATCGGCCGCGCAATGCCCCTCGGGCGCCTGCACGTTGTAGTGAAGGTTGCCGTCGCCCAGGTGGCCGAAATCGACCAGCCGCACGCCCGCAAAGGCCCGCATCAGCGCGGCGTCGGTGCTCGCCACGAAGGCGGGGATGGCGGAGACGGGCAGGGCGATGTCGTGCTTGATGTTCAGCCCTTCCTCGGCCTGCGCGAGCGGAATGCTCTCGCGCAGGTGCCAGAGCTCGCGTGATTGCTGAAGGCTTTCGGCCACCGCGGCATCGGTGATGGTGCCGGCCTCGAGCGCGGCTTCGAGCAGGCCTTCGAAGAGGCTGCGGGCGTGCGCCTCGTTTTCGGTGTCCGACTGTTCGAGCAGCACCGTCCAGGGGACGGGCGCAAGCGGCTGCCGAAGGGCCGGGAAGTGCTTTGCCACCAGCGACAGCGAAAAGGCGTTCATGACTTCGAAGCCCGTCAGCCCGGCGCCCAACTGGGCCTGCGCGAGCTGCAGCAGCGCCACGCAGTCGTCCAGGCTCGCGCAGGCGGCCAGCGCGGTGCTGCACGCGGCTGGCTGCGGGTACAGCCGCAGCGTGGCCGCGGTGATGACGCCGAGCGTGCCTTCGCTGCCGATGAACAGGTCGCGCAAGTCGTAGCCGGTGTTGTCCTTGCGCAGGCCCGAAAGACCCTCCCACACTTCACCGACCGCCGTGACGACCTCCAGCCCCAGGCACAGCTCGCGCGCATTGCCGTAGCGCAGCACCTGGGTGCCGCCGGCATTGGTGGCGAGGTTGCCGCCGATCGTGCAACTGCCTTCGGCGGCGAGGCTGAGCGGCAGCAACAGGCCCTGCGCGGCAGCGGCTTCCTGCACGGCCTGCAGGACGCAGCCGGCTTCCACCGTCATGGCGAGGTTGGCCGCGTCGATGCCGCGCACGCGGTTCAGTCGCGTCAAGCTGAGCAACACCTGCCGGCCGCTCAGATCCGGCACCCCTCCGCCGACCAAGCCGGTGTTGCCCCCCTGCGGCACCAGGCTCGCGCCGTGCGCGCCGCAGGCACGCACCACCGCCGCCACCTCGGCCGTACTGCCGGGCCGCACGACGGCCAGCGCGCGGCCGCGGTAGCGCTTGCGCCAGTCGAGTTCCCAGGCGGTCAGGTCACCCTCGGCCAGCACCTGGGACGCACCGATGGCCGCGCGCAAGGCGTTGAGCAGGGCGTTCATGCGAGCGCCGGCCCTCGGCTGGCAGCCGGCCCTCGGCTGGCGGAGCCGGGCAGCGGCCGGTTCGGCGCCGGTTTCATGGCGTCGCTTGCGCCGCCCGCGCATCCCGCAGCCGCCAGCGCACGTGCATGGCGCAGGCTGCGAACAGCACGAGGCAAAGCAGCACTTCGATGCCCGCCAGCCAGGCCGAAAGGCCACGCTCACTGGTGGCGCGCACCACGCCTTCGGTGAAGTAGAGCCACACCAGCAGGCTGACCCAGCGGTAGGTGTAGAGCCGGCGCTTGAGCAGCCCGGCCAGCGGCACGGCCAGAGGCAGCACCTTGAAGGCCAGCATGCCGCTGCCGGTCGGTGCCAGCCACAGCTCCCACAGCAAGCCGAGCACGATCAGCCCCAGCAAACTGGTCACCGCCGCGGCCCGGGTGGCATCGATTGCGTTGCGCTCGTTCATCGGCTGGCATCATGCCGCATGACTGTGCACGACTCGATGCGACCGGGCTGGCGCGAACGCCTGGCCGACTTCGTTCAGACGCTGCAGAGCTGGCCCTGGCTCGACACGCTCAAGACGCTGCGCCAGCGCTTTCGCGAAGACCGCCTGGGCCTGACCGCCAGCAGCCTGACCTTCACCACCACCATCGCGCTGGTGCCGCTGGCCACGGTGATGCTGGCCGTGTTCAGCGCTTTCCCGATGTTCGGTGAGTTCAGGGGTGCGGTGGAGACCTACTTCCTGCAGGCACTGATCCCCGATGGCATTGCCCGGCCGGTGCTGGAGGCGCTGACGCAGTTTGCAGTCAAGGCCAACCAGCTCGGCGGCGCGGGCCTGCTGGTGCTGCTGGTGACCGCCATCGCGCTGATGCTCACCATCGACCGCACGCTCAACAACATCTGGCGCGTGCGCACGCCGCGGCCGATCGCGCAGCGGGTGCTGGTGTACTGGGCCGCGGCCACGCTCGGGCCGCTGCTGCTGGGCATGAGCCTGTCGGGCACCTCGTATGCGATCTCGGCGTCGCAAGGCATGGTGGGCACGCTGCCACAGGGCCTGAGCGTGCTGTTCAATGCACTGGAGTTCGCGCTGCTGGCCGGCGCGATGGCCGCGCTCTTTCACTACGTGCCAAACACCGAGGTGCGCTGGGCGCACGCGTGGGCCGGTGGCGTGTTCGTGGCGGCGGGGGTCGAGGTGGCCAAGTCGGTGCTGGCCTGGTACCTGGTGTCGGTGCCGAGCTATTCGGCGGTGTACGGCGCCTTCGCCACGGTGCCGATCTTCCTGATCTGGATCTACCTCGGCTGGGTCATCGTGCTGCTCGGCGC
>NZ_JACDCU010000071.1 GCF_013817365.1 Methylibium sp.
GTACCGCCGCGCGGGCGCAGCCCTGCCTGGAATTGGCGTTCGTCGTCATCGAGTCCGGACGCCGCCGCAAGCCGCGCCGGGATCCTGCCGATCAGATCAGCCTCGACGATGGATGCCTGCACCGGGCGGTGTTCCTGCGCGCCGTCGCGCTGGCCGCTGGCGTCGAGCCTGAAGAGACGGCGCCCGACAGAACGCTGCCGGTCGACACCCACGGCGTGCCGCTGGACCTGCCTTCGCCGCGCGCCCATCAGGTGGTGCTGGTGGCCGAGGACAACGAAGTCAACCAGAAGGTTCTTTTGCGGCAACTGGCCTTGCTGGGCTTTCAGGTCGAGATGGCGAGCAACGGTGCGCAAGCCCTCGCCTGCTGGCGCCGCGGAGGCCATGCACTGCTGCTGACCGACCTGCACATGCCGGAGATGGACGGCTACGACCTGGTTACAGCGGTGCGGGCGGAGGAACGAGGCGGGCCGCGTATCCCGATCATCGCCGTGACCGCCAACGCGCTGCGAGATGAAGAGCTGCGCTGTCGCATGGCAGGCATGGACGACTACCTGACCAAGCCGGTGCGCCTCGAACGGCTGGATGCCGCGATCTCGCAGTGGCTGCCCCGAGTGGCACCCGGCACGGCCGAAGCGGCGCCAGCCCCTTCGTTCAGCAACCTGTCGCTCGAGGACGTGTCGACGCCAGTCGACCTGAGCGTGCTGGCAGAGCTGGTCGGGGACGACCCGCAGGTGATTCGGGAGGTGCTGCTGGCCTTTCGCGCGAACTCGGTGCGTGCGGCACAGGAACTGGCCTCTGGTCAGTCGGCCGGCTTGTTGCGGGCCGTGGCCGAGACCACTCACAAGCTGAAGTCCGCTGCGCGATCGATCGGTGCGCTGAAGCTCGCGCAGATCTGCGCTGACATCGAGGAGGCAGCCAATGCGCAGCACGCCGCTGAGCTGGGCATGCTGATGGCAAGCTTCGAGGCCGAGCTGCTCGCGGTCCACCGATTCCTCGACTCGCACTAGGACTGCCATGGCGGAGACGACCTCGGACATATGGCCGCCCTTCACGGAGACCCTGCCGCTGGGTCTGGACGCCGACGACGCCAAGCTTGTCCCGGGCCGTGCACCGCCCTCGCGGGTTCAGCCCAGCGTGCTGCTGGTCGACGATGACCCGTTCATGCTGGGCATGCAGTCGCGCATGCTGCGCAGCATGGGCTACAGCATGATCGGCACGGCCGGCAGTGCTGAGGCAGCGCTCCTGCTGCTGCAGCAGAACCCGCAGGCCGTCGATGTGATCGTGTCCGATCTCAACATGCCGGGCGTCGACGGCATCGCGTTCCTGCGCCGCCTTGGCGGCAACAGTTTCCATGGCAGCGTGATCCTGCTGAGCGGCGAGGGTGCGCGCATCATTCACGCGGTGCAGAAGCTGCTGCTCGGCCAGCAGCTGAGGATCCTCGGCGCCTTGGAGAAGCCGGCCAGCCGCAACGCCATCAGGGCGCTGCTGGACCGCTGGACGCCGATGACGCCGCCGATGACGACTGCCTTGCCCGCAGCAGCTCCGCCGGTCTACACAGCCGACGACCTGGAAGCGGCCCAGATGGCCGATCAATGGGTGCTGCACTACCAACCGAAAGTGGACCTGCGCACGGGTGAGCTGGTCGGTACCGAAGCGCTGGTCCGGTGGAATCATCCGACGCACGGGCTGGTCTATCCCGATCGCTTCATCGACTTGGCAGAGGATTGCGGCGCCATCGACGCGCTGACCGATTGGGTATTGCGATCGGCGCTGCGCCGGTTGGGACGTTGGCATGAGCAGGGGCTGCACATCCATATGGCCGTCAACGTATCGGTCGAGAACCTGCGTGCCGCGGATTTCGCGCACAAGGTCGGTGAACTGGTGCGTCACAGCTGCCTGGCGCCGCAGGACCTGACGCTGGAGGTGACGGAGAGCCGCTTCATGGCGCTCGCGTCCGGACCGCTGGAGGCGCTGGTGCGGCTGCGCATGCAACGCTTCGGTCTATCGATCGACGATTTCGGCACCGGCCACTCTTCGCTGGCGCAGCTTCGCGACGTGCCCTTCACCGAGCTGAAGATCGACCGCGGCTTCGTCCACGGCGCCCGCCACAACCAGCTCATCCGTCCGATGCTCGAGGGCAGCATCGGCATTGCCCAGCGGCTGGGCGTGCAGACCGTGGCCGAGGGGGTCGAAAACGAGGACGACTGGTCGCTGCTGCGCGAGATCGGCTGCGACGTCGCGCAGGGCTACTTCATTGGCCGGCCCATGCCGGGCGATCAGTTGCCGGCATGGCTGGAAGGATGGCATGCCAAGCGGCCTCGCCTGGTGGGGCCATGAAGCAAGCGACGAGCGAAGCCTAGGTGTTGGTGGCCTCCGACAACGCCGACGATGCACGGCAGATCCAGCGCCAGCTGACCGCTCATTTCGAGAATCTGAGACCATCGACCGACTCCGATCACAGCCTGCGTGACTTCAAGCACTACCTGCCTGATGTGCTCGTGCCGGCCTTCGACCGCCTGGAGAAGGCGCAGCGCCACTGCCTCGGTCTGCATCGCCTTGGTGGCGTGCTGCAGGACCATGCGCACCGCACCGAGATCCTGTGCAGCAAGGACGAAGTGCAGGAAGGTTTCGAACTCTGCAAGCAGGCCTACTTCGACGACTACGTGCTGTATTGGCCCCCATACCCACGATGGGCCACGTCTGGCCATGAGCGTCTGGAACGTCTGCCGCGACATGAGGTCGCAGCGCTCCAGCGGAGAACAGGTAGCCGCCCACGCCATCGTCATGCAGCACAAGACTCAGCGACCGGTGCAGTTCGAGATCACGCCGGCCGCACGGCCACACGCAAGGTTGTACAAAAGTCGATCAAGAAAGCCGAGTTGAAGTCGGAGGACTTCCTCTTCCCACGCCGCATCCCCGAGTCAGCGCACCTGGGCACGCGGCAGTACACGCGCGGATCCTGGAAGACTGGGTCGAAGAGCTCGGCCTTGATCCGGGCGACTACGGCACGCGCTCCATGCGGTGCACGAAGGCAATGCTGATCCCTGCGCCTAACGCTCCACTCGGTAGATCGCCGCAATGCGCCTGAGGGCCTCCATGGCCACCGGGCTGGCGTTGCACTTGATCAGCTCGTCGAACTTTCGCCGCGCATGCGCCTGGCAACCAGCGGCCGTGGGCCCGGCAGGCTCAGCACCGCGTCGTAGCCCTTCGTCGCGAACGAGCGTGCACGACCAGCCTCCAGGAATCCATCGGGGACTTTCCGCCCGGCCCGTACAAAAGTCGTAGACCACGTCCGGCGTCTCATCGACGCATTGCTTCAGCAGCGTACCTTCTTGGCCTGGCCTGGAGGGCAGAAGTTGCCGTCTACCGACCCTCGATCGTACGGATCAACCACGACCGAGCCCGACGGGGTGTACACGGCGCAGCCGGTCAGCGCAAGAAGCAGCAGCAAGGTAGCGCTAAGTCTCATGGGTTTGATCGGTGAGTGAAGACCGGTGCACTTGCAAGCAAGGTCCAAGACGTTATCAGGTCGTACGAGGGCCATGCCGGAACAAGATCACGCCTGCCAAGTCGCTATTCAATGCTTCCCGCATCCAGCCAGCGCAACATACAGTCATACAACACGCCCACCTCCATCGGCTTGGTGAGGAAATCGTTCATTCCGGCAGCGACGCAAGCGAGCCGGTCTTCGTCGAACGCATTCGCCGTCAAGGCCACGATTGGGCAATCCTGCCAACCCGGAAGCGCCCGAATGGCCCGCGTCGCCTCCAGGCCGCCCATGTCAGGCATCTGCATGTCCATCAACACCAGGTCGTAGGCGCCGACGCGCGCCAGGTTCAGGGCTTCGCGGCCCGTGGCCGCGGTATCCACGTGAAAGCCCACACCGTGCAGCATGGCCAATGCCACTTCGAGGTTGCCTCGTTGTCTTCGGCCAGAAGGATGCGTCGAACGCGATGGCGCTCACGCAACTGCGCACTCGCCTTAGCCAGGACGGCTGAAGTCCGGGCGGGCATCACGCCATGTCCGCGCTGCAGGCGCGCCGTGAACCAGAACGTGCTGCCGACGCCGAGAGTGCTCTCGACACCGCACTCGCCGCCCATCAGGCGCGCAAGTCGCTGGCTGATCGCCAGCCCGAGACCCGTTCCACCGAACCTGCGCGTGATCGAAGGTCCGCCTGCGAGCGACGCCAGCGTGCGGTCGTGGCGAGCCCCGTCACTGCACGCGAGGCTTTCATCGCCATGCCGATCACGGCCGCCCTCACACCGACGACACCGCCGCTGCCGCGACCGACGATAGCCGCCACGCTGTTCGGAGGAATCTGCAGGCTCGGCTGCCCAACGGCGTGGTCTTCGATCTTCGCGAGGTCGATGTGCAGCAAGCCAGTGTTGTCATCGAGACACTCGGGAGGGTGCGGTGTTCCGTCTCGACGAAGGCCTGAAGGTCCACCTGCACCGCGAGGCGATCGACTTCCGGCTCAACATCAACGGCCTGGCGCTGCGGGTAGAAAAGGCGCTCGGCCTGGACCCGTTCGCGGCGTGCGTGTACGTCTTCAGCAACCGGCGGCGCAACCGCGTGAAGATCCTGAGCTGGGACCGCAACGGCTTCTGGTTGTTGTTGAAGCGCCTCGAGCAGGATCGCTTCATCTGGCCGCAGGAGGCTGCGGTACCGGCGTTGACGGTGGAGCAACTGCATTGGCTGCTGGAGGGCATCGACATCGCGGTCGTGCAGCGGCGCCCCCAACGGCTGTACGAGCGCGTCGCCTGTGGGTGCAGAACCGACCTGCCCACAGCCGTGCCAAGCGCTGCAGCGGCGAACAAAAGAAATGTCATGCGTCGGCTCGTTATCCGTCACCGCATGAGAGCGCTGCAGGCGGCCTTGATACACGCGCGAGATGCGGACACACGCGCGAGATGCCGACTCATTCCGCAGATTCATGTGTGCGCAAGGGGTTGTCGACCCCGTGGCGCTTTGGGGCCAGCCGGGCGTACTCGAGGTTGATGGCGCCGTAGCACTCGCAGGATTGCGCCTCCAGGGCGGCTCGGTCGAGCACGGTGATGCGGTTGCGGCCAGTCTCAATGCATCCTGTCTCGCGCAGTTTGACGAGGGCCTGCGTCACGCTCTCGCGCCTTACACCCAGGGCATTGGCGATCCACTCGTGGGTGACGCCGACTTCGTTGCCTGGCACACGGTCCAGGCTGAGAAGCAGCCAACGGCTAAGCTGCTGCTCGACGCGATGGTGACGGTTGCAAAGCGACGTCTGGGCGACCTGGCAGAGCAGCGACTGCGCGCAGCGCAGCAAGATGTGGTTGACGGCGCCGCCGCGATCGAATTCGCGCTTCAACACGGTGGTGCCAATGCGAAAGGCATAGCCGCGGTGCTGGACAATCGAACGGCACGAAGCGGTCTCCCCTCCCATCAGCAGCGAGATCCCGCAGACGCTTTCGTAGCCGATGCGTGCAACCTCCAAAGCGTCGCCGTTTTTCATGGCGTACTGCATCGAGATCACCGCTTGGGTCGGAAAGTAAACGTTCTCGCGGCCGATGCCTGCGGCTTGAAGCACGTCACCGGCGGCGAGCGGCACCAGCACCAAGAAAGGCGAGAGCCGCTGCCACACTTCATCGGGCAAGGCCTCGAGGACGTGGTTCTGGCGCAGACTGCGCGCGGTCGAGCGCATCGGAACGAGCTGGGTCGCGCGGGAGCGCGAATGCTCCGCGGTCGAGAGGACAGGCGAAGTCACGGTCTTGTTCCCTTGTTGGAGCGTATGACGGTACTCCTCCGCTTGCCTGAATCACTCGAAACGCTGTCCTCTGTTCAAGGGGTCGAGCGCTAACCGAACAGGTCGTCGAGCTGCGGGGATGGCGGCCTCGCCGCCGATCTTCAAGCAGTGTCGTGGTCCAGGCGAAGCGCCAGAGAGCCGCCCGTCGTCACCGACAGTTGATGGCCGAGTGACCACCCCACTCGTGCCCAATACTTCGCCTCCTCGGCTCTAACCGGAACGCTACCTGCTGCGGCCTCGCGTGCGGAAAAAACAGAAAGCGATCAAACCGAAGTATTCGAGGCGAACGATGGTCAAGGGCCGGACACCAGAGCGGCGCGCACGGCAGGCAGCGCTGATCCGCGCATGGCGACCGTGGGAGCGATCCGCCGGGCCGCTCACCGACGAAGGCGAGTCCCGGAGTTGCTGCTGCCGGAACTAAGGCCGGCGCGCGGAGCCGCAGGCCGGAGCAGGCCGGAGCAGGCCGGAGCAGGCTGGAGCAGGCTGGAGCAGGCCGGAGCAGGCTGGAGCAGGCCGGAGCAGGCCGGAGCAGGCCGGAGCAGGCCGGCGCCGCCACCGCCGTCAACGTCACCGCGTGGCGGAAACTTCCACTTCGACACGGCGATCGGGTTGCAGGCAAGCGATCAACTGCGCGCTGGGCCGGCTGCCCTTGCAGTCGCCGGTCTGGGTAAGCGGAGCGGACTCGCTTTTCCCGACCGCCGAGATTTTCGCGGCCGGCAATCCGCCCGCTGCAACGAGGTAGGCCTTGACCGCTTCGGCGCGTTGGAAGGACAGCTTCTGGTTGTAGTCCGGCGAGCCCAGCCGGTCGGTGTGACCCTCAACGGTGATCACGTCGAACTCGCTGCCCTGCAGATCCTTGGCGAGCCGGTCGAGCGCCGGCTTGCCTTCGGCTCTGACGCCCGACTGGTCGAACGCGAACAGGGAATCGGCCGAGAAGCTCACGCGTCGGCGCACGGGGGCCACGGCGATGACCGCAGGCGGGGGCGCGGCAGGGGCCACCACGGCCGGTGCGGGTACGACAGCGGGTGCCGGCGGGACGTAGGCCGGCGCTGCCGCCAGGCGCGGCGCGGGCGCCGGCGCACGGCCGAACGGGAACACCACACTCAGTGAGACCAGATTGACGTCGCCGTCATTGCCGACCGCGTCGTTGATGCGGTAGCGCTCAACTTCGGCGCGCATGAGGAACGAGGGGCTGAAGGCGTACTGCAGGCCGGCACCGACCTTGTAATTGGTGTCGCGCTTGCTCGGGTTGGCGTCGCTTACGCTGACGGCCCCGCTGCCGCTGAAGCGGTCGCGCGCCTTCGCATGCTGCGCGCCCACCCGCCCGATGGCCGACCAGCGCTCGGTCAGCGGAAGCGTGCCGACCAAGTCGAGGTTCACGCCCTGCAGCTTGATCTCGCCATCCAGCGTGCCCGCCGGCGTAGTGGTCGAGCGGAACCCGAAAGTGCCGAGCTTGAAGTAGCCCGCCTCGAGCGCGAAGTGCCGGTTGAACTGGTAGCCGCCGAACAGCTTGTAGGCCGTGTCGCGCTCGTCGCGGCTCATGTCCGTGGTGCTCAGGCCCGCGGAGAACAGGCGGTCGGTGATGCGCTCCTCGTCGATCTTCGCGCGCGACTGGCCGACCGAGAGCCCGCCGTAGAAGTAGCCGCCCTCCTGGGCGAAGGACGAAGCGGCGAGGAGCGAGCCGAGTCCGGCAACACTCAACAGGCGCAATGCATGGATTTTTCTCTTCATCTCGTTCTTTCAGGCAGTCTCGGGGCGTCGAAGCGGTGCACGTGCGGCCCGGCTCACGGCGCGACGATGGTGGTGTTGACCAGGGTCACCGAGGCCGTCAGGCCAAGGGCGCGTCCGGTCAGGGTGGTCTGCGCCGTCTGGCCGGCCGTCGAGATCGTGACGCCGGCCGGCGCGATGATGGTGCCCACCATGGTGCTGCCGTCTTCGATGCGCGCCGCGCTGCCGACCTGCCAGAACACATTGGCGGCCCGCGCGCCGTTGATCAGAAGCACGCTGCGCGGGGTGGCGCTCAGGCCCACGGTCAATGCGGACGCACTCTGGAACACCCACACCGCGTCGGGGTCGCCCTGCGCGTCCAGGGTCAGGTCGCCGCTGGTGATGTCGAAGGTGCCGCCGGCGGAGGTGTAGACGGCAGGGGGCAGCACCAGGCCGCCGAGCTGGCCGGCGCCCGGGTCGCCTCCGGGCGGCAGGGCGGCCAGGTCGTTGTAGGCCGACAGCGCATCGGCGCGGGCCTGGGTGGCGATGGCCTCGGTGGTGGTCGTTCCCGGCGCAGGCGGGGCACAGTAGATGCTGCCGTTGACCGCGCCGATGTTCAGCGGCGTTTCGGTGTAGACGTTTTCGGCGTCATGCAGGCCGGTGACCAGCGTGCAGGCCGCCGTCGTGCCCAGGTTGCCGCCGACCACCGTGTTGATGCCCTGGTTGGTGACGCCGGCGCCGCCGCCGAAGGCGGCGAACGATGCGGCCGTGCGCAGGTTGACCGCACTCGCGCAGGGCTGCGTGCCGGTCGTGAAGCTCCAGACGCGGTCCGCGGCCAGCGCGTTGCCGGCCAGGTCCTTCACCCCCGCGCTGCCGGAGGCGATGGTGACGACGAACGGGCGGCTGGCGGCGAAGCCGGCCGGGTCGGTCGGAACGAAGCGGGCCACCCGGTTCGGCGCGTCGTAGCTCACCGTGCCTGCAACGGCCACGCCGTTGTCCGTGACGCGCAAGGTCGTCGCGGTGATCGTGGCCGCATCCATCGGTTCGCTGAAGGTCGCGCCGACGCTTCTCGTCAGGCAGATGCCGGTGCTGGCATCCGCCGGGCTGATGGCCGTGACCGTCGGCGCGGTGGTGTCGGCCACGGCACCAGTGGTGAAGGTCCAGACGTGGGCGCCCGAGCCCGGCACGACCGCCGTGTTGCCGGCCAGCGCGTTGCCGGCCGCATCGGTCACCGCTGCGGTGATCGTGGCGGTGAACAAGGTGTTGATGTCCAGCGTGACGGGCGTGGTCGGCGTGAAGGTGGCCGTCCTGGCCGTGGCCGAGTAGTCCACCGTGCCGGCCACTGGCGTGCCCAGCGTCGTGTTCGTGACGGTGAAGCTGGCGTCCGAGACGGTGCCCGCGTTCATGTCCTCGCTGAAGGTCGCGGTGATCTGGGTGTTCGTGGGCACGTCGGTGGCGCCGATGGCGGGCACCGTCAGGATCACGGTCGGACGCGTCGTGTCAGACGGCGCACCGGTGCCGACGCCCGGACTGCCCAAGATCGGGTCGAGCCCGCCGCCGCCGCAGCCGGCCACGCAGGCGAGCAGCAGTGCGGGCATGGCTGCGCGCGCGGATCTGAAGAAACTGGGGAACTGGTTCATGGAGTCTTTCGGGCGGGTAGGCCGCATCGCGCACTTTGCGTGGACTCCGGTTGTACGGCGTTGCATGCGCTCGGGTGAGTGCTAAATGCCGGTTTAGATGAATATCTAGATTTATTAATGTTGTACCCGCCTGTGAGTGCTGGCACACACGTCAGGGCACCCCAGTTGCCCCGGGTCTCCAGGGCCGCGGCTTCGGCGCGCCAGCGTTGACCCGGTCGACTACGGCACGCACTCGATGAAGCGAACCAAAGCGACGCTGATCTATCGGCGCACAAAGAACCTGTGGGCCGTGCATTTGCTGCTTGGCCATTCCAAACTCGAGTCGGAAGTGAGGTATCTCGGAATCGAGGTGGACGACGCCTTCGAGATCTCAAAAACAGAGATCTGATCAGCCTGTAGTACTGGCCGCCGCCGGAAAGTCGAGAGCTGGCTGTCGGGCGGTGCAACGCATCGCACCGCCGCTTGGGCCTGGTGCGACGATGTCATGGCGGCGAGGGTAATGTCGTCACGCCGACAGGCAGCTTCCTGGCGCGGCTACGTAGTCATCCTGTCGGCCAGGCCGGTCACACAGACGTCAATTCGTCGCCTAGGCAATGTCCAGTCTCAAGGTCACTCAGCCACAGCGGGGGCGCGGTCGCGTTGCAGGGTCGACGATCGAGGCAATTGAATCGAGGGTGGTCCGACAATGTGTGTCGCGGTGCAGCCGGTGTCTGCAACGAGACGGCATATAACTGTCAAATGTGCACGGTATCGCTCGTGTAGTCTGAGTACTGGCGCACGAAGCCGGCCCGTGATCGAGATAGAGCCGCTGCTGCGCGGTCCGGCCCGGGCCGCGTCGAACACTGGGGCAACCTTGCCGCGGCCAGCTCCCTGAGTGGCCGGCTCCAGGACGCAACGAACGCGATGTTCGTCCTGAAGGCTACTTCCCGGGACCTGAACCGGAGCTGCAAGTCCGCGGTGAGTGCGGTTGCTAGCCATGGTCCAAGAATGAAGGTCCCCTCGCAAGAGATGCTCGCGCGCATCCACTCCAGAGACGGCGCGCCGGAAGCCCCATATTGCGCTTGGCCTCCCGATGGGACGCAGGTGTCAAGTTTCCGTAGCGGAGGATGGGCGTCTCCTTGGCCCGTCGCCCGGATAGACCAGATCCGCCAGCGCGCTCGCTAGCGGGACTGAGCGCCGAAGACCCGCTCAATCGTCCGTTGCCAGCGCCCGATCTGGGCCCGGTAGCAGTGCGCGGTCATCCTTGGATCGCATCGCACGAGGTTCTCCCTTTGCAACACGTCCGCAGGCATGTTGCGCTCGGCGGCTCTCGTCGCATGTGTGTGGCGAAGCCAGTTCTAGCTTTGCTTCAGCGAACTGGCCATGGCCGATCGCCGTGCCGTCGTCCCACAACGAGTAGCCACGCAAAGTCGACAGCTTTTTCAGTGCCTTGTCATGGGCGATATTTGACCGAGCACGCTGGCCAAGAGATCAGCGTCCAGCGGCTTGACGAGGTGGTAATCAAAGCCAGCGTGTCTTGACCGCAGCCGGTCTTCCGGCTGCCCGTAGCCAGTGAGCGCAATGATTACCGCCCGATGCCCGACGGGCAAACCACGCAGCCGTCGAGCGAGCTCATAGCCGTCCATTACGGGCATCCCGATGTCGAGGATGAAGGCATCTGGCGCGACTTCGGGGGCCCTGGCGAGCGCATCGACCGGATCGTGGTTCACGTCAACAACATGGCCTTGGGCTTCGAGCACGCCAGCAAGCGTGGTGGCCGCGTCAGCGTTGTCGTCGACGACCATCAGCCGCAGTCGGTTGCCCGCAGCGAAGGGGTGGATATCGAACGACTTCGGCGGCACGGGCTCCGTCGCCGGTGCCTCGATCCGGGGAAGCGTGACCGTGAACGTGCTGCCCAGCTGCGGTCCGGGACTCTGCGCACTGACCGAGCCGCCGTGAAGCTCGACAAGCGTCTTGACAAGCGCGAGTCCGATGCCAAGGCCGCCCTGGGAGCGGTCGACCGTCCGTCGGCCCTGGCTGAACAGCTGGAAGAGGTGCGGCAGCAGATCCGGGGCGATCCCGGCACCGTTGTCGGCTACGGTGATGCGCACCGTAGCGTCGTCGGCACGCACGTTCAAGGCGATCTTGCCACGTTCGCTGGTGTACTTCACGGCGTTGTTCAACAGGTTGGCGACCACCTGGATCAAACGTTCGGCGTCGCCGAGAACATACAGGCTCAGGTCGCCCTGCGAGTCGAGCTGCTGGTACTTCGCTTCGCTGAATGAGCGCGCCTGCTCGACTGCCGACTCGACCACGTCACGCAACACCACCGGCCGCTTGTCCAGGTCTACCGCGCCGCGCGTGACGCGGGCGACATCCAGCAGGTCGTCCACGAGTCCCGTCAAGTGGTCGACCTGCCGCGAAATGATGTCGGTCGCTTTTCGCATCCGAGGGTCGCCGCTGGTGTCGATCAGCCGCAAGATCTGCGCTGCGCCGCGGATCGGCGACAAGGGATTTCGCAACTCGTGCGCAAGCATCGCAAGGAACTCGTCCTTCTGGCGCGCGGCCTCGACCAGATCCTGCTGTGCGCGACGCTGTTCGGTCACGTCGCGGAGAATGGCCACCGCCCCGATGGGCCGGCCACGCTCGTCGCGAATGCCATCAGCCGTGGCGTCGATGTTCTTGCACACGCCTGCAACCTCCGCCAGCAGCTCCAATCTGCCACTTGCACCGCCCGCTGCAAGGATGAACAGGCGCGAAGCGCTCGAAGCGTCCTCGAACAAGGTCGCCAGCTGCGAACCAATTGCCTCTGACTCCGACAGGCCGAACATCTTTGCCGCGCCTGCATTCCAGGATTGCACAACTCCTCGGTCGTCGGTCGACACGATGGCATCGGAGGCTTGCCGCAAAACGGTGGAGAAGAACAAATCAGCTGCCATCAGGCGCCGGTGTTCGAGCGGATCAATCGGCGCTACGGCCGAGAGCCGCACTTTCATGCGGTCGAGCGTGGTGCGCAGGCGGCCCTTCTGGACGATGGCGCCCAGCGCATCGGCCATTCGCTGACCCAGCTCCGGGTC
>NZ_JACDCU010000412.1 GCF_013817365.1 Methylibium sp.
CTGGCCGGCTTCCTGTTCGACAGCGAGGACCACCTCATCCGCATCGACATGAGCGAGTTCATGGAGAAGCACTCGGTCGCGCGGCTGATCGGCGCGCCGCCGGGCTACGTGGGCTACGAAGAGGGCGGCCACCTCACGGAGGCGGTGCGCCGCAAGCCCTACAGCGTGCTGCTGCTCGACGAGGTGGAAAAGGCGCACCCGGACGTGTTCAATGTGCTGCTGCAGGTGCTCGACGACGGGCGCCTCACCGACGGCCAGGGCCGCACGGTCGATTTCAAGAACACCGTGATCGTGATGACCAGCAACCTCGGCTCGCACCTCATCATGCAGATGGCGGGGCAGGAGCCGGAGTTGATCCGCGATGCGGTGTGGGTGGAGTTGAAGCAGCATTTCCGCCCCGAGTTTCTGAACCGCATCGACGAGACGGTGGTGTTCCATGCGCTCGATGCGGCTCACATCGAGGCGATTGCGGCGATCCAGTTGCGCCTGCTCGAAAACCGCTTGGGCAAGCTCGACATCGCCCTCGAGGTCTCGCCCGCGGCGCTGGCTGAACTGGCCAAGGTCGGCTTCGATCCGGTGTTCGGCGCGCGGCCGCTCAAGCGGGCGATTCAGCGGCGCATCGAGAACCCGTTGTCGAAGCAGTTGCTGGAGGGACGCTTCGCACCGAAGGACACGGTGAAGGTCGACGTCGATCCGATCCAGGCGCCAGGCGAGTTCCGCTTCGAGTCGGTGGCCGGCTGACGCCGCGGCAGGGCCGGCGTAAGCGAACGAGGGCGGCCGCGGCTCGGAGCGCCTCGTTCAATGCTTGCCGGTCGCAGCCCGCAGCAGCGCCTCGTCGAGGCGGCGCAGTTGCATCTGCACGAGCGCCACGTTGGCCTGCGGCTTGTCGAGCACCACGTGCAGGGCTGCGCCGGGATGCGCAGGCAGCGCGCGCACCAGCAAATGGTGCTGGCCGAGCGTGACGCTGCATTCGGGCACGCTCGCGCCCAGACCGAGCGTGCGGCTGGCGCTCATCACGGCCGCCAGCAGTGCCGCGCCATGAAGCGCGAGCTCGTGCGGACCGGGCCGTGCGCCCGCATGGCCGACGGGGCGAGCCGAGGCGATGTCGAAGGCGCAGACGCTGACCACGCCGGCCAGCAGGCTCAGGTCGTGCAGGTAGCGCTCCAGCGGGGTGTCGGTCGCAGGTACGGCGCCGACCACCGGCATCGGCATGGGCATGGGCGCTGAAGCACTGCGCCAGGGCGGCGTGTGCGTGACGTTCGACGAGGTGCCGGCAATCGTGCCCAGCGACGCAGCAGCAAGGGCACCCGCGGCAGCAGCACCGGGCGCGGCGGCCGAGCTGGCGAAGGGCTGCAGCAGCGTGACTGGCTTGCCGTCGGCAGCCGGCCTTGCGCTTTGCAGCGGGTTCCAGGCGTCGCACAGCGCGTTCCAGACTTCGACGGGGCGTGTGACCTGCGGCGTCGGTGTCGCATCGATGGCGGTCGCGGCGCGAAACCGCGCGACCTCGGCCGGCAAAGCAGGCAAAGCCGCCCCGGCCATGAGCGGCATGAAGAGCAGCCGGCGGCAGGCCCAGCCCGGGCGCAGCACCGCTTCGCGCAGCGGCGCCAGCGCGCTGGCGATCGCGTGGCCGGGCAGGTCGCCGACGATCACCAGGCCGATGCGGCTGCGCCCGAGCAGCACCCGCGCCAGCGTTTGGCGGGTGGCGGTGTCGGCCTCGACGGCGGTGCTGTACAGACGCACCGATCGGCCGTTGGCGGCTTGGCAATCGACGAACTCGATCGTCGCCAAAGTCGTGCCACCGCCCGGGCGGCGAATGACGAGTTGCTGCAGCGCCCGTTGGCTGGCCGCGGCGATGCCCGCGAGGAGCTTTCGCGAGGCCGTGGTTCCGAGGTCATGCACCGCCACGTACTCCGGGCGCAGATGGTCGAGCTGCTGAGCCAGCGCCTCGCCGGGCTCGCACGAGACGAACAGCTCGCGCGTGTTGCCGCCCACGGCGCGGCCGATGTCGTGGCCTTCGCTGGCTTCTTTCACCGCAGCGCCGAGCCGCGGTGCAATCTGCGTCTGCACCCGCGTAGCTTCCCACCCGCTGCCGGAGGCGGGCGGGCGGCTGCTGCCGCCGGGACGATCGAAGCTCGAACTCATGGGTGCTGCCTTGCAGTAAAACGGTGAGCCGCTCGCACATCGTGCGGCAACGCACCACCGAAGTGGCGAACCAGTGTAGGGCCTGTGATTGCTGCAGCAAGGACAGTTCGCGGCGCCGTCACGCCCCGTGAAAGCGTTGTGCAGCCCAGCGGTGAGGGCGGTTCGGCAAGAGGGCATCGATAGAATCGTTTCATCTGCTGCGCCGTCCCGGAGCAGCGACCCACGCGACCTCGCCCTCATGCCCCCTCGTGACGCCGCCGCTGCGGCCCTGCCCACTGTCGTGATCATCGGTGCAGGCCTCGCGGGGCTCACCGTGGCGCTGCAACTCGCCGCCACGCATGCGGTCGTGGTGCTGGCCAAGCGCCGTATGGACGAAGGTGCGACCGCCTGGGCGCAGGGCGGCATCGTCGGCGTGCTGGGCAGCGACGACAGCATCGAGAGCCACGTGCGCGACACCCAGGAAGCCGGCGCCGGACTGGTCGACGAGGAAACCGCCCGCTTCGTCGCCTGCCACAGCGCGCAGGCGGTCGAATGGCTGGTCGAACGCGGCGTGCCGTTCTCGAGCGACCCCGCCGGCCCGCTCGGCCTGCATCTCACGCGCGAAGGCGGCCATGCAGTGCGGCGCATCGCACATGCGGCCGACGCCACCGGCAAGGCCATCCACGACGTGCTGCTCGACGAGGTGCGGCGCCACCCCAACGTCGTGCTGCGCGAGCGCTGGATGGCGGTGGACCTGATCACCACACGGCACGTCAAGGCCGACCCCCGCACTGAGGGCAAGCCGCGCTGCTACGGCGTCTACGCGCTCGACATCGACCGCCAGAAGGTCGAGACACTCCCCGCCGCCGCGGTGGTGCTCGCCACCGGCGGCGTCGGCAAGGTCTACCGATATACCAGCAACCCCGATACCGCCACCGGCGACGGCATTGCCATGGCTTGGCGCGCGGGCTGCCGGCTCGGCAACATGGAGTTCATCCAGTTCCACCCGACCTGCCTGTACCACCCGCAAGAGCGCAGTTTCCTCATCACCGAGGCGCTGCGCGGCGAGGGCGCGCAACTGAAGCTGCCCAACATGACAGGGGAGGCGGCGCGTTTCATGGTCGCGCACGACGAGCGGCTGGAACTCGCCCCGCGCGACATCGTCGCGCGCGCCATCGACTTCGAAATGAAGAAGCACGGCCTCGACCACGTGTGGCTCGACGCCACCCACCTGGGCGAAGCCTTCCTCAGGGAGCACTTCCCGACCATCTACGCCCGTTGTCTGGCGCTGGGCATCGACATTGCGCACGAGCCTATCCCCGTGGTGCCGGCGGCGCACTACACCTGCGGCGGCGTGGTCACCGATCTCGACGGCCGCACCGACCTGCCGTGTCTCTACGCGGTGGGCGAGACCACGTACACCGGCCTGCACGGCGCCAACCGCCTGGCCAGCAATTCACTGCTCGAATGCGTGGTGCTCGGCC
>NZ_JACDCU010000072.1 GCF_013817365.1 Methylibium sp.
AATTGAACTCATACGATGCCACACTGCTGTTCGTCGGCATGAGCCACCGCTTTTGAGCCGCAGATGTTCGAATCGCATTTCGGATTCAGCGCGCCGCCGTTTCAGCTCAGCCCCGATCCGAGCTTCTACTTCGCGAGCAGGGGCCACGGTCAGGCGCTGTCTTACTTGAAGTACGGCGTTTACCAGCGCGAGGGTTTCATCGTCATCACCGGTGAAATCGGTTCCGGCAAGACGACGCTTGTTCGGACGTTGCTCGAAGGCCTGGATGCGCGCGAGGTGGTGGCAGCACAGGTAGTCAACACGCAACTCGATTCATACGAGTTGCTGCACGCAGCCTGCACTGCCTTCGGCGTGCCGGTTCCCGGCCCTTCGAAAGCGCAGATGCTCGCGACGCTGGAGGCCTTTTTCGCCGCCCTGGCGGCAAGCGGGCGGCGTGCGCTGCTTATCGTCGACGAGGCCCAAAACCTCGGCCTTAAGGAAGTCGAAGAACTGCGAATGCTCTCGAACTTTCAGCTGGGTTCGCAGGCGCTCGTTCAAAGCTTCCTGGTAGGTCAGCCGGAATTGAGATTGATGCTGCGATCGAGCGCGATGGAGCAGCTTCGGCAACGGGTGATTGCCTCATGCCACCTGGGGCCATTGAGCTCGGATGAGACGCGTGCGTATATCGAGCACCGCCTGCGCCGCGTCGGCTGGAGCGCATTTCCGGCGATAGCAGACGAGGCTTTCACGGCAGTTCATTGCTTCACGGGCGGCATACCTCGCCGCATCAATTTGCTGTGCACGCGGATCCTGCTGGCGTGCTGGCTATCGGGCAAGTCGGACATTGCCGGCACCGATGTCGCGACGGCCGCCGCTGAGTTGGAGGCGGAGTTGGGCGGTCTTGAAAGCTTGGGCCCCACCGCAAATGACTCGCCGGGGATCAACTGAGGTGTCAGTAGAGGCTGCGGCTGCTCAACCTGTAAGAGTTGTTCACAAACGGTCCGCTTGTCTACCCCTTAAACAGGCGTTGCGTCGGTTCCAACCGATCTATAGCGACCGGGTTGTATCAGGCCGTTCCGACCCGCGCCAAGCTGCTCACCAGTAAGTGTGGAGCCCTTGGGCACTCTTCGCTGGCCCGCTGACACCGCGGTGCCAGTGAACCGATTGCCGGTCAATTCACACAGCTTGTAACGCCGCGCTCCCTTGCTCAAGCTGGCTAGACATCTTGTAGCAAAACCAAGGACGGCGGCTGAGCCAATCCCTAAGACCACTGGTGAAATTGCGCTCCTGATTCACCCCATAGGTGGTTCTTCTGGAATAGGGCCAATGCGATAGCGAACGTATGTACGTGCGCAGACACGATCGATGTCTGGCTGCAAGTACCTCAGTGCGCCATCGACTGCGGCCTTTCAAGGATGGGCGACGCTACTTTCCTTTTTTTGATTGATCTCTATGCGAACCGAATTTTTGCCACCCCGAAAAGCCTTGCTTGCTTCCCTGATCTCGAGCGCATTTCTCCTCTCCGCATGCGGCGGCGGCGGCGGCGGCAGCAGCGGCGGAGACGGAGGGGAGACAGGGCAGTCGACCGACGGAGCAGCGCTCGACGTGGAAGCTGAGGAGATCAGAGCAACGGCGTTGTACGTCGGTGATACGTGGGTCAAGGTCGCTTCCGAGAACCAGCGGTTCACCGTCGCAAACCAGACTGCTGTCCGTTACGGTACGGGTTCCACATGGGTTTATCGACGAGTGTCGGGCCGGGCTTATTGCACGAACGCATTCTTCGGGCGGGATCCGGCGTTCGGCAAAGTGAAACAGTGTGACGTGCTGAAGGGTGGGGCACCGGCGCCCGCCCCGGCACCGGCACCGGCACCGGCACCGGCACCGGCACCGGCACCGGCACCGGCACCGGGAGTCGCAACTTGGACCACGATTGCCGTTGAAGGGAAATCCTTCGTCTTGAGCGGAGCTGCGCGGACCGTCCGATACGGCGTAGGCTCAAAGTGGATTCAGAAGACCATGACAGGCAACGGCCAGTGCACCAATGCCTTCTTCGGGAAGGACCCGGCGTATGGGGTGGTGAAATCCTGCCAGGTGCAAGCAACTGCACCGGCACCGGCACCGGCACCAGCACCAGCACCAGCACCAGCACCAGCATCAGCATCAGCATCAGCATCAGCCACGCTGGCTTGGTCGGCATCAACGAGCGCCGGCATCACGGGCTACCGTCTCTACTACGGGACGGCATCGCGCTCTTACTTGCAGCCACTCGGCAGTGGCATCAGCATTGGCAAGTCGACCAGCTACACGGTCACGGGGTTGACAAAGGGAAAGCTGTACTACTTTGCACTCACATCGGTCGATGCCGGGGGCAACGAAAGCACGTTGTCTAACGAAGCATCGAAGCTGCAATAGCTCAACGGGTTTCTGTCTCCGCACGCACCCGCAGTTTTAAGCTAATGAAAGTAACGTACATGAAGAAGCTAATTTTCTCGCTGGCCCTGATGGCGGCGTCGCCGTGGTCATTTGCAGCATGCGACCAGACCGTCAATCCGGGTACCAACCTCGCGTCGGCCGTTTCCAGCGCTCCCAACGGCTCGACCATTTGCCTCAACAGCGGCGACTACGGCACCGTGAACTTCACCAATATCAGCCGAACCGGGCTGGTGACGCTGCAGTCCACTGCCGCCAAGGGAGCATCGATGAGTCCGAAGGTCAGCAATTCTGACTTCATCAGGCTCCAGGGAATGACCCTGCGGGATATGCAGATCTCGAACTGCAGCACCAATATCCAAGTCGCCGGCAACGCGTGGGCCCAGAACACGTCCGGGATCGTCGTCATGGACTATGGCTACAACTGTTCGACGGCCGACAAACAGATCGTGATCGACGGAAACACCTTTGTGAACACCCGGCCGGCATGGGGGGAAGGCAAGATCGGACTCGTGAGTGTCAACGGCGTGACCTTGAAGAACAACTTGATTCAAGGTCAATCGAGCGGCAACGGTGGCGATGGAATTCAAACCGGTGGCAGCTTGGCCAATATCACCATCGGGCCGGGCAATATTTTTCGAGATATCCGGCAGGGTCCTTGTGACAGCTCGGCAGGAGTCCCCCATTGCGACGCCATCCAATTCGTCGGCAATTGCCCCACATGCACCATCAATGGCAACTGGTTTGACAACGTCGAAGTCGTCCTGCAGCATCACGATGCCAATGTGCCCGTCGTCTTCACCAACAACCTCGTCACCAATGCGGTGCAGATGTGGGCCTACAGCACCCCGGGAAGCGCGAACAATTCCCGGATCGAACACAACACTTTCTACAACCTGGGTCTGGCCGTGTGGGGAACTACCGGCAGCGGTGTGTCGGATACGACGGGTTTGGTCGGGCGCAACAACATCCTGATCGGCTCGACGGCAAGGCCCTCGACTTGCAGCGCGGGAAGTTGTACTTTCACCCACAATCTTTGCCAAGCTGCGTCCCAGTGTGGATTCACCTCATCGAGCGCGGCGGTCGGAACTCCGATCTTTGCGGGCGGTACGCCGGGCTCCATCACGACCTGGGCAGGTTGGCAGCTTTCGGGTAGCTCCTTGGGCTACAAAGGAGGCTCCGATGGGCGGGACGTCGGCACCAACTACTACGGCCCCGACGCGGTCGCAACGACGCTCGCGCCGCCCACAAGTTTGCGTGTGAATTGAGCCGAGGCTGGCATCCAGCAGGCAGTTGTCCTGCGTGATACAGCCTCCGCTTTTGCCGCCGCCAGTGGTCGCACCCCTGACGGCGGCGTCACGTTTTGCCGCGAAGCCTCTGATCGGTCGACTCATCCGAACCGTCCGATCGGACGGTCAGGCCGTGACCAGCGAGACGCGCTCGTTCGGTGGGTAGGGCTCTTCGCTGGAAAGCGTTTGCGGACGAGAGAAGAATCGTTCCGCGCCGGCAGTCATGTCTAGTCGACTCGTCCCAGGATGATCAAATGCATCGGACGCGCATAGTCGGCGAACAACGGCGTCACTTGGACGTGGGCGAACATGCGCCTCAGCAGGTCCTCATCGAAGACATGATGATGAAGCCCGCGATTCTCGTGGTTCTTGAGCGCGCGGGCGAGAAAACTCTCGTGCGTCAGACCGGGGGCGTCTCTCGCCAGATCATGGAGAGCCACAATCTCGTCCAGATGAGTCAAATCAGTCTCGTCGATTTCGCGCGATTCGTCCTCCAGAAGGTGTTCGAACGGCGTGATGGACCTCAAATGGTCGAACGTGTCTTGCCGATGTGGGAGAACGAGGAGCATCAGTCCGCCCGGCTTGATGACTCGTCGCCACTCCGACATCGCCTTGAGTGCATTGGCGCAATGTTCGAGGGCGTGACTGCTGATCAAAAAGTCGTAGGTTCTACTTTGGATCTTCGAGAGACTGCTGGCTTCACCAATGAACTGTCGGCCGATCTTTCCTTGCGCATACTCGTAGGTCATCCCTTCGCGGATGCGCCCTTCCCACATGGTGGTCGACGAAAAGTTCACGCCATCGATACGGCGAGCTAGTGCGTACACCGGCAGCGCGGCGAAACGCCGGAATACGTCGCTTGGCCCACCGATTTCCAAGCCGAGCTGCCCCTGAAAACTCGAGGCGTGGTGACGAAACTCGCCGGCGAAGCTGGCCAGGTAACGGCTTAGCAAGGCTGGGGCGCGCCTGATGGGAGAAAGTGCAGTTCGCACGCGTTTGATGTGGCGCATAGGGCTAGTCGAGTCACTTCGGAGTCGTCTCGTGCAACGGTCAGTCGCGAATGAATGGTCTCGGCGCGGCTTGCAAAGTTGTCTACTGGACGGCGATGGTGGGCGAGCCCGCTTGGCCGACCATCGTGTCCGTCATACGGGGAAGTTGTGCACCAAAAACGACTTGGTGAAGCCGAACACGGTCTCGTCGATCACCTTGGCGCCGGGGAACAGCAGACCGACTTCCTCGCGGTTCAGGTTGCGAATCCGCGTGGCCCAGACGGTAGCCTCCGACGTGCCCGACGCGCGACGGTATCTTCCGACGGGCACGCGCGCGAAGAACCACGCTTGAACACGCGCGGGCAGAAAGTGGAAGAAGGGCATCAGCGTCCGCCAGTCCAGCGGAAAGCGGTGGTTCGGAGTCTGCAGGAAGAAGTGCTTTCCCACGCGTTGGATCTCGTCGGCCATCCGTCGCTGGTCGGCGAAGTTGCCGACGTGTCCGATCACCGAGTTGGAGAAGACGATGTCGAATTCCCGCGGCCGGTATTTCGACAGATCCCTGGCGTCGCCGACGACCGCGGAGAACGGGCCGTCGACGTGCTGCTCGAAACTGTTCAGCAGCACGACCTCGATGCCCTGCGCGAGCGGCAGGCCGGCCGTCGACCAGTAGCCGACCGTACCGCCGACGTCCAGCATGCGAAGCGGCGGCGTCATGGTCGATATCAAGCGCAGGAACGTCTGGTTCCTTTCGAACCGCGCGCGCGTGGCTCTGGCGGCGAGGGAGTCGAACACCGACATGGCCGAACGCGCTGCCGCTACCAGCAGATGCCCTGGTACTGGCGGTCGCTCGTCCTGCCGGATATCCGCGCCAGATCGATGACCACCTGGTCGTCGCGCAAGCGCCCGACAACGTCGCGAAATTCGTCGGCCTTGTTGCCGACCACAATCGTCTCGGCGAAGTCCATCACCTTCTCGACGGAATCAACCATCAGCCGCGAGATGTGCGGGATGTGGTTGAGGATGTAATCCTTGTTTGCACCGGTCAGTGCTGCAAGGTTGACGTGCTTGTCGTAGAGGCGCAGCTCGAAGCCTTTGCCGATCAGATGTTCGATCAGGTCGACCATCGGGGACTCGCGCAGGTCGTCCGTGCCCGCCTTGAAGGCGAAGCCCAGAATGCCGACCCGGCGTTGCTTGCGCGAAGTCACCATCTTGATGGCCCGATCGACCTGCCGACCGTTCGATGGCAAGATGGAGTTGAGCAGCGGCAGGTCGAGGTCGAGGCCGCGCGCGTGGTAGGTCAGCGCGCGAAGGTCCTTCGGCAGGCACGAGCCGCCGAACGCGAAGCCCGGCTTCAGGTAGTAGGGCGACAGATTCAGCTTGGTGTCCTGGCAGAAGATGCTCATCACCTCGTGCCCGTCGATGCCGACGGCCTTGCTGATGTTGCCGATCTCGTTCGCGAACGCGACCTTCAGCGCGTGCCACGAGTTGTCCACGTATTTGATCATCTCCGCCGCTTCGACGGTCGTGCGTATCAGCGGAGCGGCCATCTTCGCGTAGAGGCTCGCGAGAACGTCGCCTGCGCGCGAGTCAGACTCGCCGATCACCGTCTTCGGAGGATGGTGGTAATCGAAGATCGCGGTGCCTTCTCGGAGGAACTCCGGGTTGATGCATACGCCGAAATCGACCCCCGCGGTCTTGCCGGAGGCTTCGCACAGCGTCGGGATCACGACCGTGCGCATCGAGCCCGGCAGCATGGTCGACCTGATGACGACGACGTGGAACGTCGAGCTCGCGCGAAGCGCTTCGCCGATCTGCTCGCACACGCGCCGAACGTAGGAAAGGTCGAGGTTGCCGTTGAGCTGCGACGGCGTTCCGACGCAGATCAGCGACAGCTCGGTCGCATGGATCGCGTCGGCGACCGACATCGAGGCCGACAGCCGCCCCGCCGCGACCGACGAGGCGATCAAGGCCTCGATGTCCTCCTCGACGATCGGCGCGATACCGCGATCGATCAGATCGACTTTCGTCGCGTTGGGATCGACGCCGATAACGTCGTGGCCATCGGCCGCCAAGCAGGCGGCGGACACGACGCCGACGTAACCCAAGCCAAACACGCTGATTTTCATAGTCGATTCGTCTCGGAAAGGTTCGTGAACCAGGCATCGGCCTTCGATCGACGCTGGCACGGCCGGCGTGCTGCTTCCGGCAGACGCTCGAGCCGCCGGGCACGCCGACAACGTGCGCGCGACCGGCTCAGGTGTTTAGCCCCGCGAGCGCCGCCCTCGGGTCCTCGATCCGCTTTGCGGGCACCCTCTTGACCCGGCGCAGCCCGTCGAACGACTCCTCCAACCTGCGCCTGCGCAACGGCAGATCGAAACGCGAGATGGTGATGCAGGAACTGTAGATCGGAAGGTAGGCGCTCCACTTGGACTTGATCCACCAATAGCACGCGTAGAAATCGCTCGGCAGCTTCAGCAACTGGTTGGTGTTGTGCACGCAGAACGCGGGGATCGCGAAGCACGGCAGTCCCGCATGCCGTGCCGACAGGCAGATGTCGACGCCGTACATGTGAAAGTACGGCAATGTGGTGTCGAACCGCAGGCCGGACGACTTTCGGACGATCAGCACGATCTCGTCGAGCGTATCGACCGGCTCGGGTTGCTGCAGCTCGGTGCCTTGCAGTCCCCAACCGGTCGAGTACACCCTGCCGAGCCCGTTGCAGTCTTTCCTCGTGCCGAAGCACCCTAGGACGCCCCACGGCTGCCCCTTGCGGTCGAGCGCTTCGAGCGACGCGGCCAGGTGGTCGAACCACGCAGGGGGCAGGTACACGTCCTGGTGAACGAAGACGACAATGTCGTTCGACGCTTCGTCCATGGCGCTGTCGTACGCCGCGCTGGCCGATCGGTAGCCCTCCTTGACGAGCAGCTGGTGCGGACTGCCTTCGGCGAGGCCTGGCGATCGCAGCAGGTTCTGCTGCAGGACCTTGCGGTTGTTGACCGCGGCGACGATGGTGAATGCGTACTGAGTCACTGGGCCTCCCGGAGCGCCATGACGCTGCGTGCCTTGCAATTCATTGTGCCCACGCCACGGCGGGCGGGTCGGCAACGCAGGCCCGCATGGTTTCGACGATCTTCGGCCCTTGCACCTCCACGCAGTACGTCGCATGTACCTTCTGGTACGCGACCTGCGTGAGTCGCTCGCAGCGGTCGGCATGGTCGTGCAGGTCAATCAGCTCGCTCGCGAAGCGTTCGATGTCGAGGTAGGGGACCGAGATCCCTGCATCGTGTGCCACGAAATCCATCGTTCCGCCCGCTCCGTCGAAGCAAAGCACCGGAACGTGGTATTCGGCAGCCTCGAGCGCGACCAGAGGGAAAGGATCTTCGCGGGACGTGAGCGCGAACGCACTCATGGAGCAGTAGTGGTCCGCGACCTCCGACGAGTCGGCGACCAGCTGTACGCGTCCTTGCAGATTCAGCTTGCGCAGATCGTGCTGAAACTCGAGCCACTCGCGGCTGCCTTGCACGCCACCGACCCAGAGGAAACGAAAGTCGCGCAGGTCGGCACCGTCGACGACTTTCTTCGCGATCTGCAGGAAGAGGTCGGTGCCTTTGCGCCAGCCCGGGATGCCGCAGCCGCCTACGACGAACGCGTCTTCGGGCCAGCCCAGCCGCGTCAGCACCTGCGAGCGGCGCCGGCGCCGCTCGTCCGGCGGCACGGCCCGCAGGGGGCTGAAGCCGGCAGCGACGTCGATCGACCGCGCCGGGACGCCGAAGGTGTCGTGCAGCATGCGCTTCACGGCCTGCGAAACGGCGACGAAGCGCGTGGCCGCCCCGACGACGGCGCGCCACTCCGTCTCGCTCGACAGCATGCGGATGGCGTACTCGAGCTCGTGGACGTGCCAAAGAATGGGGCAGCCCTTACGGGCCAGCAGTCGCACCGACGGCAGCACCGCGACGGTGTTGGCGTAGATCAGGTCGAAGCGGCGGGCGGGAAGCTGCGTGCGGCCCACGGCGTGCTCGACGAATGTTCGCAGCGCTTCGCCTTTGCGTCGAAACAGCGCATCCAGCGCGGTGCTCGGGTCACGCCAGATCGTCGTCGTGGCGACCGCTGCGAAGTCCTCGGCGAGCGCGCCGTCGCCGTGGATCAGCACGTGGATCTCCCATTCGCCTTGAGGCTTCAGCCAGCGAATCAGTTGCAGGAGCAGGATCGTCGCGCCGTTCCTCGAAGCCGAGTGGCATACGAAAAGCACCCGGAGCGGTCGGATGGGTGTCACGTTCGATCCACCAATGCAGTGCGAGATGAGAAACGTCGGCGCGCCAGATCAGGACGCGACCGTGCTGGCCGCAGGGGCGACGGCGCGAAGCGACAGGCCGAGCCCGTCCGAGTAGGCACGAACGAGTTCGGGCTCGGAGAATTCCCAGGCGAGCTGCGAGCCGACCCGTTGGCGCCCGACCGCGCCCATCCGGTCACGGCGGGTGGAGTCGTCGAACAGCGCGCTGATCTGCCGCGCGAACTCCAGCTCGTCGTTGCCGCCCACGTAGACCGCCGCGTCTGCCGCCGAGACGCGAGTTTCCTTCAGGTCGAACGCGACCGCCGGCTTGCCCAACGCCATGTACTCCATCATCTTGTTCATCGTCGACTTGTCGTTCAAGGGGCTGGAGGGATCGGGCTGCACGCAGACATGGACGCTCGACAGGATCGTCTTGACTTGCTTGTCCGGGATGCGCCCCGTGAACCAGATGTACGGCTCGATGTCGAGCTGGCGAGCGAGCGCGCGCAGATCCGGCTCCGCATCGCCGGTGCCGATGACGACGGCGAGGAAGTCGCGTCGGTCCACATCGGTCACGAGCTTCCTGATGGCGCGCAACAGGTAGTCGACGCCGTCCTGCGGGCCCATGGTGCCGATGTAGCCGATGAGGAACTTGGCGCGATCCGCCAGGGCGGGGTCCGGCTCGACTGGCTGGTAGGACAGCGGCGGTCCGTTTCGAACAACGAAGACCTTGTCCGGCGCCATCCCGCCGCGTTCGATGGCGACCTGCCGGTAGGACTCGTTCGTGGAGATCACGACGTCGGCGGTGGCGAAGGTGCAGCGTTCCAGCAAGCGCAGCGCTTGGTAGATGAGGTTTCGCCGTGCACGCGGGAACCGGGAGAGATAGGTCTCGGGCGACAGGTCGTGATGGTCGAACACGAACCGGGCACCGAGGCACTTGAGGACGAGAGCGACCACGAACAGCGTGTCCGGCGGGTTGGCCGCGTGAACGACGTCCACGCCTCGGCGAAGCGCGACCCACAGCGACACGCACAGCATTGCGAAGGTCGCATAGCCGAACTCGAACGCGTACGACAGGACGCCGCTCGCGTTCGGCGGAGCGGGGAACCGGTAGACGTGCACGTCGTCCACGACCTCGCTCCACGGCTGGTCCTTGGCCTTCGGGGCGACGACCGACACCTTGCAACCCGCCTTGTGGAGGGCAAGCGCCTCTCGTCGGACCCTGACATCGAAAGGGTAGCCGTTGTTCTCGACGAGCAGAAGGGCACGAACCTCGAGGTTCTTCATGCTGAATCTATCCTTTGCTGGAAACCGTGCTTCGGCGAGGTTTTCGGCATCAGACGCTGCGTCCGTCCGTGCGTACAGCCGACAGAGCGAACCGTGGTCATGCGCCCACCCCGAGCACCGAGCTGAGGCGATCACGACTTTCGGTGAGGAGTCTACGAGCGATCAGCGACGCTGCCGTTCGCGGGACGCTGGCATCTTCCTTGTCGCCGTAACGTTTTCGATGGTTCGTGGTCACGCTCACGACCCGCGGCGCCCCCGTGCCGGCCAACGACGTTCGCTCTCCGGCAGCGAGCTCGACTGGACGGCCATCGACGCAAACCGTGTAGGTCGCGTCCGCGGCGACGTCGGTGCCGGCCGCGATCCGCAGGTGAGCGGCCGTCGGCGGCAGGGCGAAGTCGACGCGTCGGCTCCTCGGCTCGAGCGTGCAGACTTCCGCGTCGTTGGAGAAGCGGTAGCTGCGTCGAGCGAGCGACGACAGCTTGAGCCACTCGACGTTGCCGAGGCCGTTGATGAAGCGGGCGTAGCCGTCGAGCAGATCGAGCCCGCCCTTGAGATCCTGGTGATGGCCTCGAAGGATCATCGGCCTGCCCAGGTAGGCCGCGACGAGCATCGCGTTCTCGGCGCTGCCGTGGAAGGCTGACCTCGGCATGACGTGGCAGCCGTTGACATTCTCTGCCGGGAAGAAACCCAACGAGGGGTTTGCGGCGGCGTTCACGCTGTGAGCCTGCAGCGAGCCCGGCGAGATGCAGGCCGCTTCGAAGCCGGCGCCGGGCAAGGCCGCGAGGGTCTGGCCGGAGCACGCGCCGTGCGGCGGGACCATGACCCGACACACATCCAACCCGGCTTTGCTCTCGAGATGCTCGATGCGCTGCACGGCTTGGCGCAGCAGCGCGTCAGTGCCCGAGGCGGATGCGGCCTGCGCCAGCTCGTGCCTTCCGTGGTTGTTGCCGTGAATCAGCAGCGACAACGAACGGTGGTTCTGCCGGAAGATGGAAGCGGTCGGCTGATGCGTGAACCACGCATCCAGAGGGATCGCTGCGAAGGCAGCGTGGAAGTTCTCCCGGACCGCTCTCTCGGCGACGTCCTTGTACCTGACGTACCCGTAGGTGTGCCAGTGCAGATTCGGATCGTCGAAGATGAAGGCCGCCCGCAACGGGGGCGCATGCCACCGGGGCGCGCTGAGCTCGAAGAGGAAGTGCATCAACGGCAGGTTCTCGATGAAGCGGTTGCCGCCCATCGCGTCGCTCAGTGCTTGCTCCTCGCCGATCGCGAGGAGCGGGAGAGCGGACCGGTAATGCTGGACGCCGTCCGTCGTGCGCACCGACCAGAGAACCCCGCTCGACGTCGTCGCGAGAACCTTGTCGAACGGCTCCATCGCAAGAGGAGGGTGCCCCTGCGGCAACGGCGTGCGAACGCGCCTGTTGCGAAACGGGAAGGCGACCTCGTCCTCATCCGCGAAACGGACCTCCGTCTCGACGCAGCGGTGCCCGCCGGCCTCGTCCGCCGCCGGTGCGGCGAACGACGTGACCGTGCCCGATGCAGACAACGCATCGGGCGTGCCCAGGATGATCGTTCCTTTCGCCGCCGATAACTCGTCGCCGATCGTCTCGAACCGGAAGACGTGCGCGAGCGTCTGCAGCAGCCGGTCGGCCGCCGACGGCTCGCTCGGGTCGCGGAGTACCCGCACCCGAAACAGGTCGGTGCTCGACCCGCTCATTTGGGCACCCTTCGGCCTGCGGCCTGCCGGGTCCACGGAGGGGCTCGTCGCTCGCCAGGCACAGCCCGTCCGCAGGGACGGGCTGTGCCCGGGCTCGCTCCCGCCAAGCGGGAGTACTCGCGCTTGGGGCGGCCCTGCGGG
>NZ_JACDCU010000073.1 GCF_013817365.1 Methylibium sp.
TTGTGTTAACAGGCCCTAGTCGAGTGACCGGACTTTGGAAGCAGCCATCGCGCTGCGTCCGCCGCCGCGACGAAACCCAAGAAGCTACCGTTCGGAGAGGCGCGATGGCGGTCGGCGTCGAAGGCCGGCCGTGCGACTGCTCCTCACAGCCTCGAACTGGCGCTGCCGACCCATCAGTGACGGTCATGAAGTCAGGCGAGGCGCCGTAGCGTTCGCGCCGCACAGATTGTGGACTGGTGGGCGCCCCCATCGGATCGAAGCCATGCGCATTCACCCCCGATTCCACAGGGTTCTGGCGCTGTCCTCGGCATCCGCTGCGCGCACGGCTTAGGACGTCGCCGCAAGCCATGCTCCACCGGGCCGATAGCGCCAGACACCCGCGTCCTCGCCAAGGCGGAACAGGTGGAGCCACTCGTTGTCGAGCAGTTGGCGCACCGTGGTATTGCGGGCGACGATGTCGTCGATCGGGGCCGGCGGCGCCTCGATGAACACGCTCAGCCGCAGCGGTGTGTGGCGGAAATGCTGGCCGTCGTGCAGCGATTGCATCGGCAGACCGATGCGCAGGTCGCCGCCGTTGCCTTCGAAGACGCCGATATTGCCGCCTACCACGTTGTGCAGAACCTTGTCGCCACTGCCGTAGCGCGCGTTGTCCACGGTCGACGCGTGGTACTGCAAGTTGATCCAGTTGGTCACCACCATGGGAGCGGTCATGATCAGCTCCAACACCCTGAAGCCGTCGTCGCGCTGCCAGACGTAGTCGTGCAGGAAGCTACGGCCGGCCAGGTTCAGGTGCCGGCTGCGGCTGCGGGGTGCCACGATGAAAGCAGCGCAATCGGCCAGGCCCCACTCGGGCCGCACCTGCGCCCAGTCGGTGCTGCGCGCGGACATCGCCTTGCTCAGAGCGTCGGCATCGGCGGCACAAGCGGACAGCCCCAGTGACGCGGCACGCTCGGCCCGCGCGCGGCGGCCGGCCTCGGCCAGCCAGGTTTGCAGCTGGGACAGGTCTTGGGTGTGGCTGGCGGGCAGCAGATCGGTATCGAAGAGCTGCATTTCGTCGGTGGTGGTGTTGTGCAGCCCGGCCAGGAACCACGTGCTCTCGGGCACGGCGACACCGCGGGCCTGCAGACCCTGGCGCACTTGAGGCTCGTTGAGCAAGAGGGCCAGCGCGCGCGCGTTGACCTCGCCGGTCTGGCCCCCACAGGCGCCACAGTCCAGCCCGGCGGCGTGCGGGTTGTTGGCGCTGGTGCTGCCATGGCCGGCCAGCAGCACCAGACGCGCATGGTCGACGGTCAGGCCCATTGCGCCCAGCGCGGTGGCGGCGGCGTTGACGCCAGCCTCGAGATTGGGGCCACCCGCGCCCGGAAAGCGTGGGCGCGACTGGCTGCGCTGCGCCGCGGACAGGGCGGTCTGCTCGACGGGGATCGGCTCGGCCTCGCCGCCCAGGCTGCTCTTGAGCAACTTGCCGGCAAACAGCAGGCCGCAGGACTCGACGAAGGAGAAGCTCGAGCCCGCACCGCTGCGAAAGGCCTGCCACTGCTGGCGCCACTGCAGCTTCTTGCGACGCTGCCGGGCCAGCGCCTGGCCCAGGCCCGGCGCATCGCACTCGTCGGTGATGCACAGGCCCGGCGCCAACAGGCCGGGCAGCTGCGGGCGCTTCATCTCGCTGCCCAGCGGCTGGTACGCGACGAACATCGCAAAGAAGCCGGCAAAGCCAAGCGTCTGCACGTCCGGGCTGCTGGCTTCCAGCGCGCGGCGGTAGACCTCGGAGCGCACGTCGATGCAGAACACGGCCTGCACGGCGGGTGGCGCAGCCGTGGGCTCACCCGTGGCAGCTGCGGCGCGGTTGAGGCCCTGGCACAGCGGCTCCTGGTAGCTGCGCTCCAAGGCGGCCTGCCACAGCCAATCGGTCTGCTGCGCGCGTTGTGCCTGTGCGATGCGCCCGTCGCTGCCGCGCCAGGCGCTGGCCAGATCGCTGGCCACAGCCAACTCGCCATGGCCTTCGTGCAGCAGCCACTCCCATGCCAGACGTACCGCCAGCAGGTGCACGATCTGCTCGTCATCCCGCTCTTCCAGTCGGGCCTGCCAGCGCTGGTAGGCACACCAGGACGCCCAGCCGTTGATGCTCATCAGCAGTGCCGTGAAGTAGGCCTCGTGCGCGGCTGCGGGCACCTGCAGCGCCTGCATCGCGGCAGCGATCAGCGCCTGCGGCTCGTCAGGCAAGTGGGCCAAGCGCGCGCTGAAGCCGCGGTAGCCCATCAGCATGCCCGGGCCCAGGTCGTGCGCCGACTGCCGCAACCAGCTCGGGTAGAGCCCACCGTTGCGGTCCGGGCCCCAGGCCGCCTGGCCTTGGTCGAAGAAGCCGGCACAGCACTGGCTGATGTGGTGCGTGATGTAGTCGCGCCAGGCCATGGCGTGGCCCAGGTCGCGGTGCGCGTCGACGAGGTCGGTGGCCAGCGGCAGGCGTGCGGGCAACGCAGGCCTGGTCTCCAGGCTGGCCACCAGCGTGTCAACGGTCTCGGCGGACCCGGCGGTGGTGATGGCGGCCTGCAGGTGCTGCCTTCCCACGTGGCCGGCCTGCCACTGCTGGCGGAAGCCGTCGCGCGACATCAGCATCGGGCTGCCCGACACTGCGGCCAGTTGGGCCGCGGCGGCGGCGACCGGTCGCTCGAGATGGCCCCAGTAGGGGTTGACCGCGATGAAGCGGTCCAGCGGCCATGTCGGCGCGATGCGAGCGCAGGCGCGCTCGATCGCAGGCTGCAGCGCGGCCGCTGCGGAGGGCGCCGGGTGCGCCTTGTCGAGGGTGTGGTTCATGGCGAATCTCTCGTTCGAGGCAGGGGCGCGATCAGGGCTGGGTCTGCATGTCGGGCCGCCCTGCGGCAGGCCTGGCCAGCGTGCCCGGCATGGCCGGCACGCGCGCCGGCCACAGGCGGAAAGTCAGCCGGGTGAACAACTCGTCCAGGTACAGGCCAGCAAAAAGCGTGGGGTAGAGCCAGCGTGCCAGTACCCCGCGCGGCCACACCCGCACCGCGCCCTGCACCACGAACAGCAGGCCGAAGCAAGCCAGCACCCAGCCCACCAGGACCGGGCTGGCCGTGCTCGCGCCGGACGCGCCGAGCCAGCCGCCGAACACGGCATGCAGTCCGAAGTAGGCCAGCGCAACCCCCCAAGCGCCAGCCAGCCCAAGCAGTGCTCCAAGCGCGCCGGCCCGCAGAAGCGGCCCGGTGAGCAGCGGCACCAGCGCCAGCGCCAGGATGCCGCCCATGGCCCAGAGTGCCGGTTCCGCGGCCGGCTTGAGGCCCCACGCCAGCGCAGCAGCAGCCACCACAGCCGAGCCGACCAGCGCAGCCAGGCCCCAAGTCGCGGCGCCCAGTGGCGGCGCTGATGGCGTCATCTGCCGCAAACGGTTTTGCTCCACCGCGCCACCGGCGGCCAGGAAGGCATGGGCCTTGTACAGCGAGTGCGCCACCAGATGCAGCAGCGCTAGCTCATGCAGTCCCAGGCCGCACTGCATGAGCATGAAACCCATTTGCGCGCAGGTGGACCAGGCCAGCGAAACCTTGATGCTGATGCGCGTCATCATCACCAGCGCCGCGACCACGGCCGTGACGCTGCCCACGACCACCAGCAGGGCCTGTGCCACCGGCACGTCGGCAACGAGGTCCCCGACACGGATGAGCAAGAAGCCGCCCAGGTTGACCACGCCCGCATGCAGCAGCGCGGACACCGGCGTCGGTGCCTCCATGACTTGGATCAGCCAGCCATGCACCGGCAGTTGCGCGCACTTCAGCAGCGCGCTGGCCGCCAGCAGCAGCGCCGCGGCCTGCAAGGTGCCGGGCACCGCGGGCAATGCGCGTGCGGCGGCGATGGCGCGGTCGATGTCCAGCGTGCCGAGTTGCAGGCCGACGAGCGCTACACCGCCCAGCAGGCACAGGTCGGCAACACGGCTGGCCAGGAACTTCTTGTGCGCCGCTATCAGCGCCTGCGGCCGATCATCGAAGAATGTCAGCAGCCCGTGCAGCGCCAGGCTGGTGGCGATCCATGCCAGTGCCAGCACCGCCAAGCTGTTTGTGACCACCATCAGCGACACCGCAGCCAGCGTCAGCATCAGCCCCCGGATGTAACGCGGCTGGCCCCGCGCACCGCCCAGGTAGGGCTGTGAGTAGCCCGTGATCACCCAGCCGATGAAGCTCACCAACACCAGCATCAGGCCGCCCAGCGCGTCGCTGCGCAGGCCGAAGTGCAGTGCACCTGCGTCGCCCAGTATCACCAGCGCCGGCCCGCGCATCAGCGCCGCGCCGCCAGCCAGCAGCCCGCCGAGCGACAGCAGTGACGCGCCCAGCGCCAGCGCTGCACTCCAGCGGGCGACACGCCAGCCTGCGTCGGGCCGCTGTCCGAGCGCCGTCGCGGCAGCAGCAGAACCCGCGTAGAGCAGCGGCACCAGCGCCAGCACGGAGGCGCGCCAGGGCGAGAGTTCCAAGAGATTCGGTTCCATGGTGCAGGTCTCGCAGGCTCCGGTTGGCCGAGACTGTGCTGCTTGCGGCTAGTTCCGTAAAATTCATTGTTGCTAACATTTCGTTCTATAAAACAGATACTTCTGCCCATGTCGCGACTGAACTTTCACCACCTGCATTACTTCTGGGCCGTGGCCAAGGAGGGCAACCTGACGCGAGCAGCCGCGCGGCTTAACGTGTCGCAGTCGGTGCTGTCCACGCAGATCAAGCGGCTGGAAGAGCAACTCGGCCACGCGCTGTTCAACCGGGTCGGCCGCACCTTGCAGATCACCGAAGCCGGCCGCATGACCTTGACCTACGCCGAGTCGATCTTCACCTCGGGCAACGAACTGCTTGCGATGCTGCGCGACGGCGCCATGCACACGCGCCAGGTGCTTCGCATCGGCTCAGTGGCGACGCTGTCACGCAATTTCCAGGAGAACTTCGTCAAGCCGCTGCTGACACGCAGCGACGTTGAGCTGGTGCTGCAGTCCGGCAGCCTGGAGGAACTGTTGCAACGGCTTCGTGTCCACACGCTCGACGTGGTGCTGTCGAACCGGCGCGTTCACGCCGACGCCGACCACCCTTGGCGGTGCCGCAGCATCGCGCGCCAGCCAGTCAGCCTGGTGGGCAGGCAGAGGCCCAGGCGGCGGGCCTTCCGCTTTCCGCAGGAGCTGGCTGAAGTGCCCCTGTTGCTGCCGAGCCGTGACAGCGACATCCGCGCCGCTTTCGACCTGATGTGCGAGCAGCACGGTCTGCGCTGCCAGGTGCTGGCCGAGGTCGACGACATGGCCTTGCTGCGCCTGCTGGCCCGCGATTCGGGCGCCGTGGCCTTGCTGCCGTCAGTGGTGGTGCGTGATGAGTTGTTGAGCGGCCAGCTCGTCGAGTACTGCGTCGTGCCCGACCTGATCGAGAACTTCTACGCCATCACGGTCAAGCGCCACTTCGAGCCGCCGTTGCTCGAGGAGCTGCTGCGTCGTGACGAGATCGACGTACTGGGCCTTTCGGGTCAGAGGTGACGGCGTCGTCCCTTGCAGACGCCCGGCAACTGGTCATCAAGCGGGTAGCCCGGAAGCTGTCCACTACCACCTACAACTCTTGGCCGGTACGGTAAGTGGCCGAACGACAGCTGCCCGGCGGCCTGACTTCAATGTCGGCTGATGGGAATCCTGATCGTGAAAGAGAGTGGCTCTGCCCGACCCTTTGCAGTCACCGAGGCGCGTTGAAAGCCGGTGTTCTGCTGCAGCAGCTGATTCACGCCGTCCAACGCAGCAGCGTCACGAGGAGTACGAGAAGGCCGAGGCCCAAGTTCACCGCCGCCCATCTTCGGGTCTGCGCAAGCGCCGCCATAACGATCCAGGCCAGAGGCATCTCGAAGCTGCCGCCGGACTGCACTGCCTGCTTGGCCACGCGGCCCAGCATCCACACGTTGCTTCCCAGTGTGAGCAACGAAGCCATGAGCGCCAGCGCCGGCAACACGTTGCCGAAGGGAACCGGCAACACGACGATGACGGCCATCAGTCCCACCGTTGCGGCGGTCCACGAGCGCCTGCCCGTACATGCAGGATCGGTGAGCCGTGCTTTCGCCAGGCGGCCTGCCGCGGCGCACGTCGCTGCCAGCAGCACCAGCACCCGCTGCGCCCAGTGTCGGGGCGACTCCAGCCGGGCCACTCGCCCGGGCAGGTGCTCTTCGGCCTGGCCCGCGCCACATGGCGATCGCCAGCGCGGCCAACCCAAGTCCGAGCACGGTGCCCACTGCCGGCACGGGCAGCAGGCAAGGTGCCGCCATCAGCAGCAGCAAGCTGCTTGTCTCGCAGGCCAATGAGCCTGCGCCAGCGACTGCAAGGACACGCGCTCGCTGGGCAAGTCCGCTGAAGCCTGGCGCATCCGCTGCGCGCTGGGCCCGCTCATGCGCGCTCCAGCGCGACATGTTGCTCGCGGGTCTTCCACAGCGACACCAGCACGCCACCCGCGATCAGGCCGAACGTCACCGACAGCGAGATCACCGCCGGAATCTTGCCGATGATGCCGACGAGGAAGATCTTCGAGCCGATGAACACCAGCACCAGCGCCAGCGCGTACTTCAGGTACTTGAAGCGGTGGATCATGGCCGCCAGGGCAAAGTACAGCGCACGCAGCCCCAGGATCGCGAAGATGTTGCTGGTGTAGACGATGAACGGGTCGGTGGTGATCGCAAAGATCGCTGGCACCGAATCGACCGCAAACACCAAGTCGACGAACTCGATCAGCACCAGCGCCAGGAACAGCGGCGTGGCAAAGCGCACCACCTTGCCCGTGGCGGGGTCGGGTTCATGCACCCAGAAGGCATTGCCGCGCAGCCCGTCGGTCACGCGCATGCGCTTCTTCAGGAACTTCAGCAATGGGTTATTCGCGATGTCGGGCATGTGGTCGGCAATGATCCACATCTTGATGCCCGTGAAGATCAGGAACGCACCAAACAGATACAGCACCCAGCTGAACTGGCTGACCAAGGTGGCACCCAGTCCGATCATGATGGCGCGCAGCACGATCACGCCCAGGATGCCCCAGAACAGCACCCGGTGCTGGTACTGCCGCGGGATCGCGAAGAAACTGAAGATCAGCGCGATGACAAACACGTTGTCCATCGACAGCGATTTCTCGATCATGAAGCCGGTGTAGTAGTCCATGCCGCTTTGCGCGCCCAGGTACCACCAGACCCAGGCGCCGAAGAGCAATGCCACGCTGATGTAGCCGCTTGACAGCAGCAGGCTTTCGCGCACGCCGATCTCGCTGTCGCCGTTGTGCAGGACGCCGAGGTCGAAGGCCAGCAGAGACACGACGATGCCGAAGAACACGAGCCAGATCCAGGCAGCTTTGCCCAGGAAGTCCGCCGTGAGGTAGGGAAGAAGGATGTCCATGTCCAGGCCTCAGAGGATCGCGGCCACAGCGGAGCCGGCAGCGAAAAGACCGCCGAAGACAGCAAGCAACGCGACGTCGCGTTTCTCGTTGCCAAGCCGCCATGCGTGAAAGGTCACGGCGAGCAGGACCGTGGTCATGATGGCAAGCAGAAGAACGGTGGTGTCCATGTTTTTGTAGTCACTCAATGCGATGAGGGATCTTCGGCAGTTCTCCGGCCCGGAAGAATCAGAGATACAGTGAGCCCAAGTTCGGTTTTCCCGATGTGGGTTGTGCAACTTGTTGAACTACCGCCATCTGTACTACTTCTGGGTTGTGACGAAGGAAGGCGGCTTTGCCCGCGCCGCCGAGCGGCTGGACATGGCCGTGCAGACCATCAGCGCCCAGGTTCGCGAGCTGGAGAAGGCGCTGGGTCACCAACTCCTCAAGCCCGCCGGGCGCGGCGTGGCGATGACCGAGGCGGGTCAGGCGGCCTTTGCTCGCGCCGAGGAAATCTTCCAGCTCGGGCAGCTCATTCCGGAAGAAGTTCGCGAGGCCGCCAGCGGCAAGGTCGCGCGGCTGGCCGTTGGGCTGTCGGATGGCATTTCCAAACTGGCCGCGCATGCGCTGCTGGCGCCGGTCTTGGCAACGCCGACGCTGCGGCTGCTCTGCCATGAGGGCGAGTTCGAGCAACTGCTGGCCGAGCTGGCGATGCACCACCTGGATCTGGTGTTGGCGGGGCAACCCGCACCCCACAACCCGAATCTGCGCTTGACGAGCGAACGGCTGGTCGAGTCGCCAGTGGAGTGGTACGGGCCCTCGGCTTTGGTGCACAAGGCCGCCGTGGCTGGGTTTCCGCAGTCGCTGGCACGACTGCCCGTGATGCTGCCGACCGGGCATTCGGCGTTGCGGCCCCGGCTGGACCGCTGGTTCGAAGCCCAGGGCCTGCGGCCGCACATCGTCGGCGAGTTCGAGGACAGTGCCTTGCTGGCGGTCTTTGCCGCCAGAGGCCTCGGCGTGTTCCCGGTCAGCCGCTTCGGTGCCGCTGACGTGGCGCTGATGCGTGGCCTGCGGCTGCTGGGCCGTTGCGACGGCGTGCTGGAGGAAATCCACGCCATCCGCTCACGCCGCGGCCAGCACCACCCGTTGGTGATGCAGCTGGTGGCTGCGGCGCGGGCTTGACCGAAAGACTCTCAGGCTCTCATGCCGTCTGCCGGCGCGCCGACTTCGGGGCGCTCGCCGCGTCGTCATCGGTCAGCCCCCAATGGTGCCGGGCCGCCTCCAGCACCACGGTTTCACCGTCGGCCAGGTGGCCGTCCGCCCGGGCGGCGGCCAAGGACAGACGCAGCACAGTCCTTTGCAGCGCCGGATCCGACACCTCGGCCATCAGCGACGCCAAGGTGCTGTCATCGACGTTGGCCAACAGAGAGCCCGTCGCGCAGACCCCGAGCAGCAGCTCTTCGCACAGCGTGTGGACGATGTGCGGCATGAGATGGGGCTCCAGGCCCAGCTCGTGCTCGGCGCCGAGCTGCTTGAGGATCTCGGACTCTGAACTGCACACATGGCCGTCAGAGATCAGAACCAGCGCGACGATGCGAGCGGCGGCTTCGGGGCTGTTGTGGGGATAGCTGCGCATGGTGAAGTGCTTTCAGTGTTGACGTGGTGATGGAGAGCAAAGACCGACGAGTTGCCGCCTGCTGAAGAGAGCGGCCGGCAGATAGCGGCCGCTAGTCAAGCCGCAACCGGCGCTGCGTGCTCGGGCGTGCCGCCGGAGCCGCCACCCGTGCACGGATCGGCGCCAGCACCATGGCCCGATGCTCCACCGACGTCGCCCGATGGAGTTGCACGACGACCCGTTGCCGAACCCGTGACGCCACCGCCTCGACCGAGTCCTGCCACGATCGGGCCGTGGCAGTGACCGCTACAGGGCTGTTCCCGCGCACAACCAGCTCGACGTGGCAGCGTTTGTCGACGCCGCCAGCAGGCCCGTTGATGTCGTCCAGCCTGACCTTGATGCGCACCACCAGCCCGTGTAGGCGCCGAAGCGCTTGGCGCAGCCGGTCCGCAGCGCGCTGCTGCCACAGCTTGCCTTCAAGGTCGTTGGAGCAAAAGTAAAGCTTCATGATCAAGCCCTTGAGAAGTTGCGATCACTGGACTTTGGCGCTGATGCGGAAGCAGAAAAAGCAGATTCGCTGTGAGTCCGAGTTCGGAAACTGCGAAGTCCCCGAGTTCGCGTCGGCCGGGCCCGGCACTCGGCGCCGGCAGGTGAGCGACGAAACCGTCCTTGGCCAGCCCTGTCCTCCCATCAGACGCGGTCTGGGTGCACGGGTGTGACCGCCGTGCGGCCGAAGACCTGATCGGTAGCTGCAAAGTCTCACTGCTCGATGAGGCAGCAGTCCCTCGCTTCAGTCCGGGCCCTGGCCTGGGCCCGACCACCAGCGGACGCCTCGCCCATCGCAGCACGTTCATCGAACTGGGGATCCCCAGGCGGGTGCGCGACGAGACGGCTGTTCCGGCCTGAACGACCCACATTCGGCGTGTCAGGCCGTGCATCGCCAGTGTGTAGGGCAGGTGAATGTGTACGCCCATCACCAGGTCGGCCCCGGCGGCCGACCAGGCCTGCGTCGCGGCAAGGTGGCACGCAACAGGTTGGGCCGGTCCCGGGCCTGGGTCACGGCCGCTGGCTGGTGCACCACCACCACGCGCAACTGCCGTGGGCTGGCTGCGCTCAGCAGGCGCGCCCAAAGGTCAAACAGCGAGATGTCGTGGTTGCCCGGGATGGTCAAAACTTCCGCACCCAGTCGGTCGACGAATGCCTTTGCCGTATGAACTGAGCTGGCCGCGCACGCTGCGTGATGTCACCCGACAGCACCACCACATCCGGCGGCTGCTGCGTTGCCAGTGCGACCAGTGCTTCGACCACGTGCGGCTGGTCGGTACCGAAGTGCGTATCGAGAATCTGCAGCAACGCACTCACGGCGCAGCCTCTGGCGCGTCTGCCGATCCCGCTTCGCCAGTGGCTTGGAGCAGGTACAAGGGCTTGTCCAGGACTCGGATGTCGATGGGCGCGTGCATGCGTGCCACCTCGCCGTCGCATGCCACCACGACCTCCCTGCGGCCGGGTGCCAGCGTGGGCTTGACCACCATGTGATGGAACTCGAAGCTCTCCACGCCGGCGGCTTCACCTAGCCTGCCCATGGCCCCATGCAGCATGAGCCCGATCATCGACAGCGTGCCGATGGGCCGCAGCATCAGCGCGGCCATGCTGCCGTCGCCGGGCGTGCCGGCCAGGGTGTCTTGCGGCTCCGCCCCGAACTGCTGCAACTGAAGCCGGTTGTTGCCCACGAAGAGCGTCAAGGTCTGGACGTCGCGAACCGTGGCACCCATCTCGATGTGCAGCCGCAGCCGGCGCTGCGCGCGCAGCAGCGTCGCACAGGCCGCCACAAACGCCACACAGCGGCTGCGGCCGAAGCGGGCTTTGTAGGCCTCGCGGTCCTGCAACAGT
This sequence comes from Methylibium sp., assembly GCF_013817365.1. GTDB lineage: Bacteria > Pseudomonadota > Gammaproteobacteria > Burkholderiales > Burkholderiaceae_C > Methylibium. Next base: position 10,873 of record NZ_JACDCU010000073.1, read on the forward strand.
TCGGGGTAGGCGCCGAGGCTGGCGTTGACCAGGAACACCCGGTCATTGATGGCCGCCACCTGCACCGGCATCGGGCGCGCATCCAGCAGCAATCGCATTGCGGCGGCCGGCTCGGTGGGTATGGCGTGCGTTCTGGCAAAGTAATTGAAGGTGCCGTAGGGAAGCACGCCCATCGCGCAACCGGCTGCGTGCGCGGCCTGGGCCACCGTATTGAGGCTGCCATCGCCGCCGACGGCGATCACCGACGTCCCGCGTGCGACCGCCGTTGCTGCGGCCTCGGTGGCCACTCGCGCCAGCTCTTCAGGACGGCAGGTCAGCAGTTCGCCCGTTCGCCCGCGCGCTGCCAGGGCCGCCTCGATCACGGCACGCTTGCATCGACGTCGAGGGCACCCGCGGCGGCGTTGATCACGAACAGCAGGGCCGACGCAGGGTCGAGGCGCGGGACCGACATCGCCGGGCGCAGCGCGCTGCCAGCCCTGTCGCTGACGCTGGACACCATCAGTCATGCCGCAGCAGATCGCCGAAAACGGTGTGCTCACCCTCCCGGCGATCGGCGCCCGGAGCGTCGTACAGCACCAGCCAGCGGGGCTTGTCGCCGGCGAGCGTGGGCGGCAGGCCACAGATCGCCTCGGCGCGGTTCGTGCCGCGCCCGTGCGGCAGCGAGACCGACTCGGTCAGCGCCGCTTCGAAACGCACCAGCTCACGGTTGGCCTTCATCGCGGACCTGGCGAGCGGCCACTTGAAGACACGGATCTCGCCGTTGAGCACCATCGTCGGGCCGGCGAGGATGTACAGGTCGTCACCGGAGAAGTGCAGGTCGCGAATGCCCAGGCCGTCAAGCTGCAGGAAGTGCTTGCGCAACAGGATGCCACTGCCGTCCAGCGGCGCCAGCCGCAGCTGGTCGCCACGTGCTTCGACCGCCACTTCAAGCATCGCCGACCAGCCCCGCATTACCGGCCCACGCAGGCCGAGCAGGAGCCGGTAGCCGTCCACCGCCAGCCCTTCGATGTCGAAACCGTTGTCCTTGCCGGGGATGTTCATGTAGGGGCCGAAGTGGGGGTCTTCGGCCAGCACGCGGGTGAGCAGGTTGTCTTGCGCATCACCCTTGAGGCGCAGCGCGCGCCGTCCGTCCTGGGCTTTGCGGACCAGGCAGGGCTGGCCTTCGCCATTGAGCTCGATAGGCAGGCAGGCCAGCAGCCGGCGGTTGCGGTCCAGCGTTAC
>NZ_JACDCU010000074.1 GCF_013817365.1 Methylibium sp.
GCCGCCGAGCGTTGTCGCCGGATCAGCCCACGCCGTGCATCTTCAACCACTCCAGACAGCGCTTCCAGCCGTCCTCGGCAGCCTCCTTGCGATAGCTCGGCCGGTAATCGGCATGAAATGCGTGCGGCGCATCGGGGTAGATCACGAACTCCGACTTGCGCGCCGCCGGGGTGCCACCCGCCAAAACTGATTTCATCTTATCAATAGTGTCAAGCGGAATGCCGTTGTCCTGCCCGCCGTACAGGCCCAGCACCGGGGCGCGCAGAAAGCTGGGGACGTCGATCGGGTGAATGGGCGTCAGCGCCCGGGCTTCGCCGACAAGCCGCCCGTACCAGGCCACCCCGGCCTTCACGCGCGGATTGCGCGCCGCGTACAGCCACGTGATGCGCCCGCCCCAGCAAAAGCCGGTGATGCCGAGCCGATCGATGTCGCCGCCGTTGGCGGCGGCCCAGGCGACGGTGGCGTCCAGATCTTCCATCGCCTGCGAGTCGGGCTTTTTGCTCACCACCTCGGCGACGAGCTTCGGAATGTCGGTGTAGGACTGCGCATCGCCCTGCCGAGCAAAAAACTCGGGCGCGATCGCCATGTAGCCCAGCTTCGCCAGGCGGCGCGTCACGTCCGCGATGTGCTGGTGCACGCCGAACACCTCGCTGACCACCAGCACCACAGGCGCGGCCAGAGTGCCGGCCTGCACAGCCTCGGGCGCGGAGCGGTACGCAGGCATGCGGAAGTTGCCTACCGGAATGCTCACCGGGCCTGCAACGAGGCCGACGGTGTCGGTGTCGATCGTCTGTGCGCTGACGGGCAGCACTGCGGCAGCGAAGCCCGAACCCACCGCGGTGGCGACGAAATCGCGGCGGCTGAGGTCGCGCGTCGGGTGCAGGCTGTCGAATTCTTCTTGCAGCATGGTGGACTCTCCGGTGGCAGGGTGCGGCGATTCTAGGAACGCAGCAGCGGGCGTGCGCGCACAGGGTCGGCTCGTCGATTGCAGACACAATGCCCGCCATGCCAGCGCCAGCCGCCTCCTCTGAACCCGTCGATCCGTCGGTGCTGGCCGCCATCGACCTCGGCTCCAACAGCTTTCGACTCGAGATCGGCCAGCTCTCGCGCGGTCGCTACAAGCGCATCGATTACCTGAAGGAAACCGTGCGACTGGGCGGCGGGCTCGACGCCGACGGCCGGCTGGGCGAAGAGGCTCAGGCCCGCGGCCTCGAGTGCCTGACGCGCTTTGCCGCGCGGCTCGACGGCTTCGAGGCCTCGCAGGTCCGTGCGGTGGCCACCCAGACCCTGCGCGAGGCACGCAACCGCGACGCCTTCCTGGCTCGCGCCCGCTCGGTGCTGGGCCAGCCGATAGAGGTGATCTCCGGGCGCGAAGAAGCGCGCCTGATCTTCGCCGGCGTCGCGCGCCTGCAACCGAGCGAGCGCACGCGCCTGGTGATCGACATCGGCGGCCGCTCCACCGAAATGATCCTCGGCCAAGGCCGCACTCCGCGGCACACCGAGAGCTTTCAGGTCGGCAGCGTGAGCCTGTCGATGCGCTTCTTCCCCGACGGCCGATTCACGGAAGCAGGCTTTCGGGCGGCCCAGATCGCCGCCGGCGCCGAACTCGAAGAGGCGCTGCAGCCCTTCGCGCCGGGCCAGTGGGTCGAAGCGCTGGGCTCCTCCGGCACGGTGGGTGCGGTGTCCCAGCTTTTGGCGGCCAACGGCATCAGCGACGGTGCGATCACGCCCGTGGGTCTGCGCTGGTGCATCGAAGCCTGTCTCGCCGCCGGACACCAGGACGCGCTCGAGCTGCCCGGCCTCAAGGCCGACCGCCGCGCGGTGCTCGGCGGCGGCTTGTCCATTCTGTACACGCTGGCGATGCAGTTCGGCATCGACGCCCTCCAGCCGGCGCGCGGCGCGCTGCGCCAGGGCGTTATCTTCGATCTGGCCGAGCGGCGCGAAGCGGTGCAGGCTCAAGGCCGGCACGGCGCGGCCGACGGCACGGTGCGCGATCTGCGCGACGGCTCGGTGCAGGAACTGCAGCGCCGCTTCGGCAGCGATCTTATGCAGGCGACGCGGGTCAGGCGGCTCGCGCTGGCGCTGTACCGCAGCGTCGCGCCGCGCGGTCTCGGCGACGGCGGTGGCCTCCCGGGTGAGACCGCTCGGGAACTCGGCTGGGCTGCGCTGCTGCACGAGATCGGCATGTCTGTCTCCCACCACGATCACCACCGCCACAGCGCTTACCTGCTGGCCCACGTCGATGCCCCGGGCTTTTCTCAGAGCCAACAGCGGCGCGTTGCCGAGCTGGTGCTCGGGCACCGCGGCGGCCTGCGCAAGCTGGGCAGCACGCTGGAAGAAGAAACGAGCCTGTGGCCGGTGTTGTGCCTGCGGCTGGCCGCCGTGCTCTGCCATGCCCGCAACGATGTCGCCGACACCGTGGCGAGCCTCAAACGCGTGCCGCAAGGTGCCCAGCTTCGGCTCGGTGCTGCGTGGGCCGGGGGCCATCCGCGCACGATGTTCCTGCTGAGCGAAGAAACTCGCGCCTGGGAGCGCGCCGGGCGGCTGCAACTGGCAGTGGCCGAGGATCGCTGAGCGCAACTCGGCCCGGCGCCGCTTCGGCGAACGCCGCTGCTTGTTACAGCAGGTCGGGCCCCTGCACCGCCTGCAGCACCACCTGCACGCCACCATCGCGTTCGCGGTGGCGCAGCCACCAGACGGCGCCCTTCTTCATCGCCCAGTACTTGTCGATGTCGGCCAGCAGCCGCGCGGCCGTGAAGCCGAGCGTGGGCTGATGGCCGACCACCAGCACCGGCTCGTTGGACTCCGGCCAGCGCACCGCCGCCAGCAGTTCATCGACACCCGCATCGTGGCTCAGTGACTCGACCGTCCGGAAGTTGCGCTTGAGCGCCTTGGCCGTCTGTTGCGCCCGCACCGCCGGGCTGACCAGCACCCGGGTGGAAGCCGCCAGGCGCTGGTTGAGCCACTCGGCCATGCGCTGCGCCTGGCGTTCACCCTTGGGTGTGAGCGCGCGCTCGGCGTCGTCCTGGCCCTCGCGCACCAAGTGCGCTTCGGCATGCCGCCACAGGATGAGATCCATGCCGTGCTCCGGTGACCCCGTTCAAAGCTTATAGCGGCGCATCAGCGCCTGCTGTGCGCTGGGACCCTCGCTTGCAACGCGCTCGTAGCGGCCGTCGCTGCCCTGCAGCCAAGCGTCCTGCGCGTCGCGCAGGTAGGGCACCAGGCATTCGTCGATCACGCGCTGGCGCAATGCCGCATCGCGCACTGGCCAGGCCACCTCGATGCGGCGCTGCATGTTGCGCGTCATCCAGTCGGCGCTCGAAAGGTAGAGCAGCTCTTCGTCCTCACCGGTGCCGAAGCGGAAATACAGGATGCGCGTGTGCTCCAGAAAACGCCCGACCACCGAGCGCACGCGGATGCGGTCGGTGAAACCACGCAGTCCGGGCGGCAGCATGCAGGCGCCGCGCACGATCAGATCGATCTCGACGCCGGCTTGCGAAGCGGCCACCAGCGCGGCGATCAGCGCCTCGTCGGTGAGCGCATTGAGCTTGACCACGATGCGTGCCGCCCTGCCTTCGCGAGCCGCTTGTTCGCAACGCTCGATGAGCCGCAACATCTGTTTGTGCAGGCTGCTCGGCGCCAGCAGCAACTGCCGGGGCGCCTTGCCGCGCGTCAGGCTGGCGAGCTGCTGGAACACGAGGTCGGCGTCGGCCGTCAGCGTGGGGTCGGCGGTCATGCAGCCGATGTCGGTGTACAGGCGAGCCGTCTTCGGGTTGTAGTTGCCGGTGGACAGGTGCGCATAGCGGCGCAGCCGGCTGCCGCGGGGCGTGTCCTCTCGGCGGGTGACGAGCAGCAGCTTGGCGTGCGTCTTCAGACCGACGATGCCGTACACCACCTGCGCGCCCACCGCCTCCAGCCGCTCGGCCCAGTTGATGTTGGCCTCCTCGTCGAAGCGGGCCTTGAGCTCCACCACCGCCATCACCTCCTTGCCACGGCGTGCCGCCTCGATCAGCAGGTCCATCAGCGGGCTTTCGCTGCCGGTGCGGTAGATGGTCTGCTTGATGGCCAGCACGTCGGGGTCGGCGACCGCCTCGCGCAGCATCTGCACGACCGGCTCGAAGCTCTCGAACGGATGGTGCAGCAGCACGTCGCCGCTCTTGAGCCGCTCGAACATCGAGCCCTCGGCGTTGGCCGGCCGCAGCGATTTCGGCCAAGCCGGCTCGTAGGGTGCGAAACGCAGCGCGTCGGCGTCGGCTTGATCGATGAGCTGGTTCAGGCGCACCAGGTTCACCGGGCCGTTGACGCGGTACAGCGCCGCGTCGGGCAGGCCGAACTGCTGCAGCAGGAACTCGCTCAGCTCCTCCGGACAGGTGTTGACCACCTCGAGCCGGATCGCCAGCCCGAAATGGCGCGTGCTCAAGGACGAGCGCAGCGCCAGGCGCAGGTTGGTCACGTCGTCGTCGACGTCGAGGTCGGAATCGCGTGTGACGCGGAACTGCGAGAAGGCTTCGACCGTGCGTCCCGGAAACAGCTCCTCCAAGTGCGCACGGATCAGGCTCGACAGCAGCACGAAGGCCTGACGGTCCCCGGCGACTTCGGCCGGCAGCCGGATCACGCGCGGCAGCACCCTCGGCACCTTGACGATGGCGATCGAGTTGTCGCGCCCGAAGGCATCACGCCCGCCAAGCTTGACGATGAAGTTGAGCGACTTGTTGGCCACCTGCGGAAACGGGTGTGCCGGATCCAGGCCGACCGGAACAAGCAGCGGGCGCACCTGCTTTTGAAAGAAGTCATCGACCCAGGCGCGCTGCGCGGCGTCGCGCTCAGCATGGTTGAGCACGACGATGCCTTCGCGAGCCAGGGCCGGCATCACCACCTCGTTGAAGGCGGCGTACTGCGCGTCGATCATCTCGTGCGCGGCGGCGGCCACTTCCGCCATCTCGCGCAGGGTGATGCCGGAGCCGGGCAGGCGCGAGGCTTCCAGGTAATCGGCGAATCGCACCTCGAAGAACTCGTCCATGTTGGACGAGACGATGCAGATGTAGCGCAGCCGCTCGAGCAGCGGCACGTCCTCGCGCAAGGCCTGGGCGAGGACACGGCGATTGAATTCGAGGATGGCCTGCTCCCGGTTGAGCAGGAGCAGCGTCGCGGTGAGGGGCTGGGGCTGGGGCTGGGCGGACATCGCCACAGTTTATGGAAGTCGCGTTGCCGCTTCATGACAACGCCGCCGTTCCCGCGTTCGCGCCGGGCCATGAAAAGGGGCTGCTCGCGCAGCCCCTCGATTCTTCAGCCGACCGGCCCTTGCAGGGCCGGATCTCGGTGATCAGAAGTTGTGCATGATGCCGATGCCTACGATCGTCGACTTCTCGCCCGCAGGCGTGGCACCCAGGGTGATCTGTGTGTTGATGCGCGAATCGTCGTCAGCGTCGACGTAGGCCAACTGAGCGTACAGGATGGTCCGCTTCGACAAGGCGTAATCGTTGCTCACAACCAGCGTCTTGGTCTTGTTGTCGTCGATCACGTCGTCCTCGCCGTAGTAGTAAGCGAGCGTCGCGGTGCTTTGCGGGCTCCAGCGGAAGTCGAGACCCACGCCGAGGTTGTCGGTTTTGCCGACTTCCTCGCCCGTGAGGTCGTCCTGCGTGGCGCGCGCGTACAGAGCCTTGAAGGTCAGGGCGCCGAACGGCACCGCCACACCCACGCCGAAGCGCTTGGCCTCGGCGTCGGGCGCGCCCTCGATCTGCTGGTACGAGAGGGATACGACCACCGGCCCCTTGTAGGACACGCCGAGAGAAACCGTGCGGCCGTCGCCTTGGCCGGCATTGCCCTCGCCGAGGCCGTAGCCCACGCCCACGCCCACCGGCCCGAAGGTGCCGCTGTACGAGACCAGGTTGCTGATGAAGATGCCGGCGCCGTTGTTCGGTCCGGTTAAATCATTGCCGGCCGGAAGCTGATTGGCCGCGAGGTTCCCCAGGCTCGAGAGCGACTCCTTGTAGCCGCGCGGATCGGTGCCGAGTTCGGCCAGCAGGGCCGGGCTGTACTGACGGCCGAGCAGCACGGTGCCCCAGCCACCCGACAGGCCCACATTCGCCTGACGCCCGAAGAGCGCGTTGCTAATGTTTCCGAGACCGCGGCTGCCGCCCGTGTCCGCCGAGAAGTCGCTTTCGAGGTTGAAAACGGCCTTCAGGCCGCCGCCGAGGTCCTCGGTGCCGCGCATGCCCCAGATGCTGGGCAGGATGCCGCCGTTCTGCAACTGCCAGAGCCCGTCGTCGCCGCTGACGGAAGCCGTGCTCTTGCTGGTGTACTGGATGCCGGCGTCGACCCGGCCAAAAAGCGTCACGGTTTGCGCACTGACCATGCCGGCCGTCATGGCCAACACCGCCCCTGCGACCAGCGAGCGCTGAGCGAAGGTAATCGTCTTCTTCATAAGGTCTCCTCGTTGCATGTGTGATGTCTTTTTGCTTTCGGATGGCCGAGCCTCCAAAGCAAAATCATGCTAGCGCAACGGGTACGCGAACTGTCATATCTGATAAACGCTGCCGTTGCAGCAACCCCACGTTCCACTTTGGCGCAATACGGGGCACTACGTGCTTGCCGGGCCCGGTACAGAGAACCCGCTTGAAATGTTTGGGATGGAGCCCTCAAGCGATGCCGTCACTCCCAAATGAACGCTGCAAACAAAAACGGCCTCGGATCGCTCCGAGGCCGCTGCTGACAGAACCTAAACTTTAGAGCTTGCGGCGACGACGCACCACGGTACCGACCGCAGCCAGACCGGCGAGCATGAGCGCGTAGGTGCTCGGCTCGGGAATCGCGAAGTTGATCGCGCCACCGCCCTGCTGGATGCGGAAGCCGCCATTGAACAGGGTGACCTGCGACGCCGTGTTGGTGAACACGGAGAACGCGATCGGGTAGAACGGGTTCGGATCGGCGAAGAAGCCTTCGGCGCCAGCAGCCACGTTGAAGGTCAGGTCCGCGCCAGCAGAGGGCGTGAACGGATTGCCCAAAGGCGCCGAGCTGACAAAGCCCTCGATGAGGCTGCCGGTTGCCAGTACGGTGGCGCCCGCTGCGCCGGTAATCGTCGGATTGTTGGATCCGTCGAAACCGAAGGTAGCGGCGGGGCCGTTGTAACCGAACAGCGTGTATTCGAGCGTATCGAAACTACCGAAGGTCGGCACGCTCGTCGGATTGCCCGGATTCTGGGAGCCCGTCGCTTCGAACTGGATGTACAGCCCGTAGGTTTCGTTCAGCCCACCGCCGGAGATGTTGGTGCTGTTCAGCTGAAAGTTGGAGACCGCCAGGAAGCCCGAGTCAGTGAAGCTGCCAGTGGTGCTGTTCAGGCGAACGGTCGAGTAGTCCGAGATGATCAGGTTGTCAGCAGTGACGTTGGCACCGGCCAGCCCGGCGCCAGCAGGGCTGAGCGTGAACACCGGCAGCGCCGATGCAGCAGAGCAAGCTGCGGTCAACGTCAGCGCCATCAGCGCCCGCTGCACACCTGATTTGAAGGGAGGGGAAAAAGCTTTCATGGTCTTGCTCTCCGTGGAGTTGGGTGAAGGGAAATCGAGTCGTTCGTCAGACAAGAGCTTGTTACAAAACACACGAGGCGCTTACGCACGATTGCAGGAGTTAAGCCGCACGCGACCGCCAACAGCCACCGAATGCTCGACCTCGTCGGCTGGTGAATCAAGTCTCTGTTTCACAACCTCAAGATACCGTTCGTTCCATCACACAAGCATGATCCGTCGCCCCGCACATGAGGGGGTCTGCGACACTAAACCCGTCGGTTCGAACGCGTTCGTATGTACGAGACCGTACGAATCTGGTTGATCGCTCCCGCGGAAACGATTTCTGACATTAACCGAATGCAGCGCGCTGTACCGGCAGGACCGCTGCGACTCATCGGCCGATTCGGTCACCGGCATCCTTCAATCGAAGTCGGCGCTTGACGACGCCGAGCAGCAAGCGCTGCAGCAGGTTGCGGTTGCCGCCCGGGCGCCAAGTACGCCGCAAGCGATTGCGAAATGCATCGAAATGAAGGCCTCGCGGCGCGGCCACCACATCGCCCCGGCCCAGCACCAGCTTGAGCACTTGTGTCGCGGCAATGGCGCTGCACAACTGCACCGCGATCACGGTAGAGGGCCCGCGTTTTTGCTCTAGATCTACCCGTGAGGGGTCGACCAGGTACGTCATCTGCTGCATCGCAGGAGACAGGCCAACGAGAAAGCGCAAAGCCTGCTCATCCTCACTCTCACCTTCGAGCTGGAAATACTCGTCGAACGACATGCCGCCGGGGACGAAGTTGAGTAGCGCAGCGCCCATGCCGAGCGGAGCGACCGTGGTCGCCGGAACGCCTTTGCGATGACACAAGGCAAACAAATGGCGCCGTATCTCCAACGCAAAAAAATCGAGCCCGTCGAGGTAAACATCGGCTCCTTCGACAAAGCTCTCGAGATTCGCCGCGTTCAGCCCCTGATCGAAGACGCGAATATCGAGCTCGGGATTGATGTCTCGCGCCAAGGCGAGCATGACGTCGGTTTTCGGCTGGTCCAGTGAAGACATGGTCGCACCGGCCTGGCGATTGAAATTCGCCAGCGCGAAATGATCGAAATCCGCGATCGTGAATGCACCGATCCCTAAGCGCGCCAGTGTGAGCAAGTAAATACCCCCCACGCCCCCCAAGCCCGCGATGCAAATGCGGGCCTGCTTCAGGCGCAGTTGCTCTGCCTGCGTGACCCAACCAAGGTTGCGGGAAAAGGCCTCGTCGTAGGAGAAACGGGTTTCGCGGGTCTGAGAAACAGCGGGCACAGGCGGCGCGGGTCAGGCAGTGGCGTATTGCGGCTGCGGCGTCGAGTGCTGGCGGGGAATGGACATCCTCGCGGGCTGCTTTCGCTGCAGGCGACGCACGATACCCGCCTGTTCGTGGGCCGAGAAAAAATAGGGATAAAGCGAACGCTCGACCAAGGCGTACTCGGGTTGACCGCCGAACCGGTCAATCTGGCTGCTGCCATAACAGAGGTCGAGATCCAGCAGCACCGCCGGTGCATCGACGCGTGGGTTCAGCCGCTGCGGCCCCGCCACCTTGAAGCCCAGCATGCGCTCGTAATACCGCACGTGCCGCGGATTGACCTCGATAACGACGTTGTCGGTCCCCCTGAGGCGATGTGCACAGATGAAGGCTACGTGAAAAAGCGAAGCCAATACCCTGCGGGAACGCACCGAGCTGTCGATGGCCAGCTTGATGAATTCGCAGACGCTGCGCCCGGCGTCTCTCAGTTCATCGGTTTCCGATGAAAACAACTGGTCGGCAAGCAGGCCCTCCGACGAATCGAAGCCGATGGTCAGGGTACCGATCGTCACGTCGTCATCGGTCGCTACCAAGGTAATTCGCTCGGGAGTACCTGCGGCCGGCAAAAAAGAACTTCGGTAGCCGCGCGTGGCATACATCTTGTTAATCAGGATGCTTGCAGAGCTGCGTTGCCCATCGGTATCGGCGGCGCGGATCGTGAACTGGCGGCCGGTTTCGTCGTCGCAGTGCATGGAGCCGTCCAAGGAATTCAGCAAAGCTGGACGAGTGATGTATTCCGTCTCGAACGGAACGCGGACGATCGTGGTGTCTTGCAACTCTTGCCCCTGTCGGATTGCAGGTGTCGTGCGGCGCACACACGAGACCTCGGGATTGACGAGGCTGCATTCTGTTCAGCGCGTGAAAAAGTCCCGCAAGCAGGCGTAACCGTTCAAAGGGCTTGAAGCACGAATCGTGAAAGATGGCGCGGCAGTACGGCACCGCACGCACCTGGCTGAACGCAAAAAATTTGAAGCGCGACGAGACGTTTTCTGCAGACGGAACTCAACGGGCAAAGCCGGACACGCTCTCCGCGGGGCGGATTGCACCGGCCTCACTGAACGTTTCCAGCAGCACATCCGTCAGTTGATGCATCCCGCCCAGACTCTCCGCGCCCGGCTGCAAGCCCGCCTCGAACCCCGCCGCCTCGAAGCGCCGAAGCAATGCCGGATCGTCGCTGATCACGTGAACCGGCACGTCCCATGAAGCGCCGTGACCGCTCACGGTGGCCAACGGCTGGTGGTCGCCGATCACGATGGTCAGAAGCCGCTTCGGGGCACGCTCACTCATGAACCCGCCCAGCCAATCGTGCATATAGCCCATGGCTTGCAGATAAGCCGGGCGCGGCTCCAGCCACGACACCCGCTCGCCCAGCGCCTGATTCAGCTCCTCTCTCGAATAGGCCTCGCTGTGCAACAGCCGATCCCAATCGCTCCGGTAAGGCGCCACCGGTCGAAACGGCGCATGGCTGGTGACGGTAGGAAAGACCACGAAGCGCGGCGCCCGCGGGCGGCTCGTGAACTCCTGCTCCTGCAGCAGCGCCAACGACGCTTGATCGGGAATGCGCCAGTAACCGAACTCAAGGCCCGTGTAGCCGATCGAGTCGGCGTGGGCGTAGCGGTCGAAGCCATAGAACCCGCCTTCGGGCCAAGGCCGTTGCAGACCCGGCATCCAGGCGACCGTGCGCCATCCGTGGCGGGCGAAGTGGCGCACCAGCGTCGGCCGCTCCGTGGTGAGCAGCAATTCATGGTCTGCGGGCCGGCGCGTGTCCACGCCCGAGAGCATGGCCGAGTGCGCGAGCCAGGACGAGCCGCCGAAGGTCGGAGATGCCACCCGCGCCGACACCACCTGCCGCCCGCTCGCGAGCACCGACTGCAGCAGGCGTTCACGGCCCGACGCCAGCGCCGCGGAATGCCTGGGATCGTCGAAGGCGGTCATGCCGTAGGCTTCGGCGAAGATCAGCAGCACGTCGGCGCCCCTCAAGTGCGCCAGGTTGCCCTGGAAGCCCGGGCTGGGCGAGAGCCGCGCCTGTGAACGGTGCGAGCCGAGCACAGTCGGCAACCATGCAACTTGGCGCGCGATCGTCGGGCTGACCGGCAGCGCGAAGAACCAGCGCGTATCGTGAGGCGCGATGGGGTGCACGGCGAAGCTGACAGCCAGCCCGCCGCCCGCGGCCAGCAGCCATCGGCGCGGCCGGTGCCAGGCAAGGCTGTCCGCAAGCAAGCCGATGGCCCAGCGCACGCTCACATGAAGCACGATCAGCCCGCTCGACAAGCCCAAGGTGAAGGCGCCGATTTGCCAGGCCGGCAGCGACGACGCGGCCAGCCTGATCGCCTCCCACAAGTGCGGGCCGTCCCAGTAGAGGTTGACCGGTCGGCCGAAAAGCGCCGGCACGGTGACATCGGCATAGCGCGCGGCGACGAGCAGCACGTACAGGCCAGCCAGCACCGCGCCGGCACGCGCGCCGAGGCGACGCCCGGAGGCCGTCCAGACGATGAGACCCAGCGCGCCCATGCACAGCTCGAAGGACAGTCGTGGTCCGAAGCGCACGCCGGTCCCCGACCCGCTGTTCTCGAACGTCAGAAGGGTGTTGAGGAAGAGAAACGCCAGACCGAAGCCGAGCAGCCACAGGCCCCAGCGCGGCTGCACCTGGGCCGTTGCGGCATCGCAGTGGCGCGGATGGGCGGGCGGCACCACGGTCAGTGCGCCTGATCCCAATTCGCGCCCACGCCCACTTCAGCAAGCAGCGGCACCTGCAGCTCCGCGACGCCGGCCATCAGCCGCGGCACTTCGGTACGCGCCCAGTCGAGTTCGGCCTCGGGCACCTCGAACACCAGTTCGTCGTGGACCTGCATGATCATCCTCGTGCCGCGGCCCGGCTCGTCGAGGGCGGCTTCCACCGCGATCATCGCCAGCTTGATCAGATCGGCCGCGGTGCCCTGCATCGGCGCGTTGATCGCTTGGCGTTCGGCCGCGGTGCGGCGCGGGCCGCTGCCGCCGCGAATCTCCGGCAGGTAGATGCGCCGGCCGAACAGCGTTTCGACGTAGCCCTGCTCGGCGGCGCGCAGGCGCGTTTCGTCCATGTAGCGCTTGACGCCCGCGAACCGGGCGAAATAGCGATCGATGTAGTCGCGCGCAGCCTTCTGCTCGATGCCGAGGTTGCTGGCCAGGCCGAACGCGCCCATGCCGTAGATGAGCCCGAAGTTGATGACCTTGGCATAGCGGCGCTGCTCGCTGCTCACCTCGG